>JBAYGK010000064.1:0-7743 GCA_041666665.1 Minisyncoccota bacterium | reverse complement strand
CATCTTTATGACAAAACTCCCGCGACTTTCATCCGCAAAACTTTTGAAAGCCCTTCTCTCCGAGGGTTTTTATGTTCACCATCAAACAGGAAGCCATGTAAACTTGCGGCACGCAACAAAAAGCCATCTTCATATTGTCGTTCCGCAACATTCGCGAGACCTCGCCCCAAAAACCCTCATGTCCATACTTTCTCAATCGGAACTCACCGTTGATGAATTGAGAGAACTTTTGTAAAAAATCTACACCCACGTTACCGACAAAGGTCTCCGAGAAATCCACAAAAATTTCCACGGGAAAAAGCGGCAGTAAATATATGGCTTAAAACAAACCCGTTTTCTCTCCATGGTCTGACCTTGAAAAAACAAGTTGTTCTGTTTTATAGTCCCCGTCGGGGTTGGGTAAAACCTCCGCCTTTTCTCCGCCGTTTGCTCGTCTTTTTCAATCGCCATTTCCACTCCGCATTTGGAGATTTCAAGCGGGGATTTTGATAATTTTTTTCGCCTCGTACATCTCAACGATTTTTTCTTTTGGCTTCTTTGGGGATGTTACCTAACGGCTTTTTCTATAATTTCATCAATTTTGGCGCGCTCCGAATCAACTTTCTTTTTTATTTCTTCCTGCTTGTCTAGTTCCATTTTTATTTCGTCAACGATTTTTTGCTGTCTTTGCAAAGAAATATCAATCATGGGCAATTCTTGAATTTGACTCGGGAAAATATTCGTATTGTTTCCCAGACCTTTTTTGTTGACCTCCACAAGGTATTGAAAATACTCCGTTCGGAAATAATAATAGGCGAACAAAGGATTATAATTCGCCAACCGAATTCGCATGGTAAAATCTGCAAAAACTCCTTTCAAATTTTCATCTTCAATAAGCGCGACTTTTCCGATGGTTCCCTCTCCCGAGCGCGCAACCAAAATGTCGTCTTTTGCAACGATTTTATTTTGATTTTGACGAGCATATTCGGGCGAAACCAATTTTGAATCCTCTCTTTCAAATTTCCAATTTTTTATATTTGCCATGGAAACATAAAACCAATCTCCGTTTTCGTCATAATCCGAAGGAGAAACGCTTGTACCGAGGACAATCGGCTCCGCAATAAAATGTTTTATTTTTTTGTTCGTATTTTTTTGCAACTGTTCAATCACAAAAATTCCGGCTTCCCTATGAAATTTCACGCTTTGCCTGATGTCTTTATTATTTGCAAACGCAGACAAATCCAGCCAGTAGTTTTTTATCTTTTTCAATTCCTCAAACCTTTCCAAATCAAACCCGAATTCCCGCGCAAAAACTTTGTTCATCACTTCTTGCGCCGGAATAATTTGCACCTTAATTTCCTTGATTTTTTGTTCAATCGGTTCAATTTTTGCGACAAGCTCGCTTTCTTTTTCTTCAAGTTTATCAATTGTCTTTTTATTCAATCTCATATTCAGCAAATCGTCCTCTTTCAGTGTTGGATAACCCTTCCCCTGTCTTGATATTGCCATTAAATCATCGTAAAAAATTGTTCTGAAACAATAATAAAAAATCTTATGTAATTTTTTTGGTTTTATGTTGATAAAAGCCGTAGTGAAAAAATAATTCTTATACTCCTCGTTAACAAACACAAATTTTCTTAAATTTGGTCTTACTTTGGAAATTAAAATATTATTTTCTTCCGCTTGTTGTATATCCCCTTTTTCAATTTTTTTGAAATAATTTTCAACAAATTCATCTCTTTGGGAAAAATTCAATTTCTGTGGCTCAACATTGCCATCTTTTGCCACATCGCCGATTTCACCGTAGCAAAAATCATCTTCTGATTCAGACAAAGATGTGGCAAGATTTTTACCTTCCGAATTTTCAATCAAAAAATAATCTCTGAAAGAATAAGTCGCCGTTTTTTCTGCACTGTTAAAATCAGAAAAATCAACATCAAATCGGTTTGATGATTCTTTCGCAAGTTTTGCAAAATCAATGGTGAAGTGTTTGAAAGGCATAAATTATTTCTGGAATCCTTTATCTATCCAATCAAAAATATCAGTGAATTTTTTTATAGATGTTTGGCTTAAATTTTTCCTTGTTATTTCGTCCCTTTCAACCTTACTGGCAAAACTTCTTGCGAGTATAATTTTTCTACTATCAGAAATTTTTACTTTTCCTTTTATCTCTTGTATTTGACTATCCAACAACTGAAGATCAGAACGTTCAAACATTTGCTCTACCCCATCACACCCAGTCAATATTTTTATCTTGTTGCTCGTTTCGTTTTCATCTCCGCTAAAAACATTTTCTTTTAGTTCATTTCTTGTATTTTGCGGGTTTGCCCCGTCATCCATAATCAACAACCAGCTCAGACCATACCCGATACAAAAGGATACAAGATGATTTATTTTTCCATTTTTTATGCCAATTCCCGGAACAAGTTTGTAATCAGAATTTTTGTTCAGAATTTTTTGCATTCCAGTAAAGTACCAAAAATCGGATAACCCCTCTATTAATACGTTTTTTTGCAAAAGGATGCTAAAATCTTTTAGCGGCTCAAGCCCCATGGCTTCAGCAATCGGTTGTAGGGCGTCTTGTTTGTAGTCCGTATTGATTTTAGAAGTAGTCAGTCCTTCCACGACGGTCCCTTGCTGTTCTGTATTTAACACCAATCCAATATTATGCAATGAATTAGTATCAATCAAAGATGGAGAATGAGTAGAATAAATTATTTGATGTCCTTTGATGTTTGTCAAAAACTTGAAAACATCCAGCATGTCTTTGTGTGCTTTGATATGCAAGTACAATCCGGGTTCATCGTATAAAATCACCAACTTCCTATGGTCTTCTTTTGCTTTTAGTTCCAACCAAGCAGAGAGAAACCATCTCATCCCCTTGCTTCGTTTCCTTAACTCCAAGGGAACATTGTCTTTTGTTTCTATGTAAAAAAATACGGTTGGAACAGCCAAATTTCCTACATTATCATTTTCAACGTTAAATTTAATTTTTACCTGATTGTTACCGTAAATTTTTTGTTTCCAGTCATTTTGAAAAGTAACCGATAAACTAGTTACTTCCTTTGACGTAGAGGCATGCTTATGTGCGTTGCTTGAACCTGCAATTTCTACAAAAGTGGTACTTAATAGGGTTTCTAAATTTTTTACCGCTTTATAACCTTCCACGCCCTCTTTTTTGTCTTTCAGGTCAGAAATTAAAATTTTGTCTGGGAGTAAATCACTGAAATCATTAAAGAGTAATACCTGTGGCGATAATGAAAAAAATATTTCTGCAATATCTTTCTCATTATTATCGTCAATCAGTAAATACGGAGTTTCTATCTTACTTTCAGTTCCGTCAGGTTCAGACAAAATACTCTCTTTGTCTTTAATCGCTGAATTTAATATTCCCAAAGCGGTGTCGTTGATTTTTACCGATAAGAGTTTTGTTTGCTGATCAAACTCTTTAGTAATTGTAAAATTTTTTAGTTTTTCAAGTTTTGAAACATCTAGAAATTGGTCTACTATCAAAAAGTGCTTTTGCATTTCTTCCACTAATTCACCGGCAAATTTTTTAGAATCAGATATTTCGTAAGTGCAAGACACTTCTTGTTTTTTATTTCCACCCTGCTCTTCCTCAAAATTAAGGGTGTCTTTATCAAAACTTTCATTTTCATATGCTTCTATTGCTTCCAATATGGAACTTTTCCCAGATTCATTTTGCCCCGCCAAAACAAAAAGATTGTCAGAAAAAACGATTTCACCGGAATCTTTTATACTTTTGAAGTTTTTTATTTTTACCGATTTTATTTTCATAATATTTTATGGTCATTTACTCCCACTCAATTTCTCGCATATAATCCAATATCGTTTTTTGAGTTCCGTCATCTACTAAAATCTCGCCTTTTTCGTTTATGCGATAGAGTTCGTTCGGCATTGGTTTTTCGCCGCGTTTGGTTCGTTTGTAGCCGATGTTTTCCGCTTCCGCCATGAAAATTTTGTAGTTCAATTCTTTTACCACTTCGCCAAAAACCCACCACGTATTCACAAAACCGAAAACGTCTTTCGTTCCGCTATCATACGAAAGCAGAGCGTCAAGTTCGTCCTTGTATTTCAGCAAGATTTCTTTGACCGACAATTTTTCATCATCGTCTTCAAAATAATCTTTGAGCATACGCGCCAAAATTGCTTTTTCTCCCGTTTCCGTCATATCTTTGATTGACGGCAGTTTTTCCCTGTCTTTTCTTCCGAAATATACCTCCGCCAAATTTTCACACCTCGTTTTCAAAAAGTTCCATTCTTCGCCGTATTTTTTCCATAATCTGTCCCAGTCCTCAATTTCTTTTTTGGTTTTCTTTTGAGCAAAAAGCAAGCTCGTTTTGGTACTGGTAAACGGTTCAAAAGCTACTTGCGGAAGCGATACAACGGCTTTTACTTTGAAATATTTGTAAATGAAAAGCCGTATGTATTTATTTTCCGTCGTGTCAAAAATGCTTTCCGGCAAAACCGCGCCAAATCTGCCGTTCGGTTTAAGCAGTTGATACCATCGTTCCACAAATAAATTTTCAGAATTCTTTTTGTCGCCGAACAGGAAAATGCTTTTGATATTTTGCGCCGTCTCTTTATCAAGCGAAACGGAAAACGGCGGGTTGGTGATGATTACGTCAAACGCCCCGTTTACCGGCTTTTGATAAACCGTATCGTCTGTGGAATCCGAAAGAATATTTTCACCCTTTGGTTTTGTGTACTTGCTGAATTTTGAAAGTCCATCGCCTTTGTCGCTTCCGACGAAAATGTTTGCGGAACCGTCGCCATGCAAAACCATGTTTACTTTTACCGACGTGCCGAGATCGGGATTTATTTCGCTTCCGTAAATGTATTTATCCGCCCATTTGTTTTCGTAATCATCGGGATAAAAACTGTTTTCCACGAATGCTTTAACATTTCTCGCCGTATCTATTTTATCTTTTCTCGTTCTCTTTATCGTATCGGTAACGAATTTCATGTATTCAATCAGAAACGTGCCGCTTCCCGCGCTCGGATCAATCACAAACGGAATTCGTTGCTCTTTGTTTACCGTATCAATCGCCAGTTTATCAATTTGCAAACCCCAGAGCAAAAACTTTACGACGTTGATGTGCGTGAAAAATTGTCCTTTGTTTTGTTTGAAACCTTCCCTGATGATTCCTTCAAAAAAATCTCCCAAAATATCCTTGCCGTTAAAGCTGTTTTTCCCGCCAATGAAAGAATATTTTTCCAATTCCGAAACGGTAAATTTGAGTTTTGATAAGGAAAACTTACTGCGACTGATGACGAAACTTTCGTTAATCTCGTTTTGGTTGGAGATATTCAAAATACTTTTCAATGCACGACGGTACAGGTCGTTGATTCTTTTGTATACATCTTCGTTGGTTTCAAAATTTTCTCCGTTTTTGAAAGAAAAAATCTGAAAATCGTATTTCTCGCCGTTTTGCTTTTCGCTTTCATCTTGAATTTTTGCCAGTAACAATCTTGTGAGCGAAGCAAAAATTTCATTGTCGTCTGTGCCCCCACCTCCCCACAAAACATTGTGCAGATTTTTTCGGAGCGCATCCAGTTGGGTGTGGGAAAAATTCGTTTCCAAATCTTTTTCGCCACCTTTTACCAATGGCTCTTTTTGCGCCTTGCCGTAACGTTCCGGCAGTTGATCCGCAAAATCACGAACGTCTTTCCATGAATCAAAAGAATTGAATTTATCGTAATCAATCAGAATACACTTGTCCTTGATTTCTTCATTGATTATTTCTGTCGTATACAAAACAAGATATTTCACTTTTTTCCCTTGCCCTTGTTCTTGCGAGGCAAGATTGAAAAGCTGTTTTTCTATCACTTCGTCTTTATCTTTTTCGTAATCTTGCGGACTTTTGAGTTCCATGTATAAAAAAGCATCGCCTTTGTCGTCGCGGACAATGATGTCTATGCGGGGCTTATTTACTTTCGGTCTGCCGATGTCATATTCTTTTTCCAGTTCTATGTTTTCCGGTTTATATCCAAGCTCATTTACCAGTTTGGCGAGAATATAAGCGCGAACGATTTCCTCGTCACCTCTGAATTTATCAATTTTCCAACCCTTTATTTTTTCGGAATATTTTACTTTCTTGTTTTCAAAATCGTAGGTTTCAACAATTTTGATTTTTTGCTTGTCAAGATAGTGTTTGATTGGGTTTGTGTTCATAATTTTAGTTTTTTTGTCGTTGTTTATACTTTATCACAAAAAACTGCCAAAAACAAAAAAACGAACCAATCGGCTCGCTTTTTTGGGAGTTTTTGTGTTTTTTACAAAATTACTTTCCCCGCAGTTTTATTGATTTGCAGATTATGAGAATGAGGAAAACGAAAGCAAACAGACCCAAAAAGAAAAAAGTTCCGGAAGGACCGTCCTTCCGGAACATAACCCGCCGCGCCTTTCCTCGTCGTTTTTAAAAAACCGCTTCGGAACATAATCCGAAGCGGTTTTGTTTTTTAAAGAACCATATTGAACATATAACCGGTTGCGATGATTCCCAGTCCGACGATGCCGAAATACAGAGCCAAGAGTTTCGGTTTCAGGACGTTCCTGAGAATAATCATTTCGGGAAGAGAAAGCGCGGTTACCGACATCATGAATGCCAGCGCCGTGCCGACGGGCAAGCCCTTTTCCACGAGCGAACGGACGATGGGTATCGTTCCGGCGGCGTTTGAATAAAGAGGAATGCCGATTAAGACGACGATAATGACGGCAAAAGGATTGCTTGCGCCCGCATAGGCCGCCAAAAATCCTTCCGGCAAATAACCGTGAATGCCCGCGCCGAGAGCGACACCGATTAAGACGTACGGAAAAATCTTTTTTACCAGAGCTTTTGTGTAATAATACGCGTCCCGCAAACGTTCTTTGCCGGTCGGTATTTTCTCCGCCGTTTCGCTTTCGGAATGAAATTCCCAGACATACTCCTCCACCAAATGTTCCAGCTTCATTTTTCCGAGAATAACGCCGGCGACAATCGCAAGAAGCACGCCCGAAAAGACATAGAGAAGCGCGATTTTCCATCCGAACATGCCGAACAAAAGAACGACCGCCACTTCATTCACCATCGGCGCGGAAATGAGGTACGAAAACGTAACGCCGAGCGGAACGCCCGCTTCCAAAAGTCCGATAAAAAGAGGGACGGCGGAACAGGAACAAAACGGAGTGATGACGCCGATTCCCGAAGCAAGCATGTTTCCGACAATGGAAAATCGGTTTGACAGAAGCCGCCGGATTTTTTCGGGAGGCAGAAATGACCGAATAAACGTAATGCCGAAAATGATGGTGATGAGAAGCAAACCGATTTTAACGCTGTCATAAACAAAAAAATGAAGCGCGCCGTACAAGACATCGCCCGGCGAAAGCGGAGTGAGCGAAAGCGCCGCATCCGCCAATTTTTCTATGGGATAAAATAGAGACATGTCATTATTCCTTATTTACTTATCCTACGCAAGACCGCAATAACATAAAGATAAAATCGTCATTTCTTTGAAAAGCGGGGTCCCTCGTCGTCATTCCCTTGAAAAAGGGAATCCATGGAATAGGCGTTAACGACAACGTGAATCCCCGCATTCGCGAGGATGACGGACGACGAGTCGGTTTTTCAGAGAAATTGCGTGCGTAAGATGAGTTATTTATTATCAAGAAGTATTTTTTTAATCTTCTCTTTCTTCGCTTCCTCCGGCTCTATTTCAAAGCCGGTCATAACGACCTTTCCGCGAATGGTGATTACGGGTGTT
>JBAYGK010000063.1:0-7756 GCA_041666665.1 Minisyncoccota bacterium | reverse complement strand
CGCGAGGGCGATTTTTCCTTTTTGCTCGGACGAAAATATTTTCTTCATGGGTTTTGGTTTTTGTCAAAAACTTTTGGCGGTTACCCACTAAGTATACCTGTACAGTTTTGCCAGTCCATTATAAAACTCAGTAATCTTATTCAGGAATTAATTCTTTATGGAAAAAAACAGGGTTTTGTTTTTACTGAAGAAATGGCAGAAAAATCTCTCCTTTCTTTTCTTAAAGAAAATAATCTAGGGTTTTTGAAAAGTAATGATAACTTACTTCCTCAAATTGAAGAATCTCAATCAGCTCGGTATATTGTCGCTAAATATATTCACCAAGTTAAGAAATCTGATGATACTCTTTTTAAAATATTAGTCGATGTTGCGGTGGGGGTTGCTCTTGCAAATACTTTGATTTATGGTGAAAGTATAGACGGCGAAGCAGGAAATATAAACGGTTTGAATATCTATTTTGATACTGGTTTTCTATTTAAATTGATGGGAATGAACGGACCCGAACAAGAACAGGCGTTCGCGGAGCTTACACAGGACTTGATATCGGCTGGTGCAAAACTTTTTGTTTTTCAGCACACATATGATGAAATGATGGGTATCTTGACAAATGCAGCGTATAGAATTCAAGAAGGATATTATGATATTAATAAAGCGAGTCGTGCTTTAAAATATTTTCTGAACGAGAATTTTAGCGCATCTGAAGTCGAAATGTTTTTGATAAAAGTTTCAAAAACACTTGAGAAGTTCAATATCGTAAAAATTTCAAAACCTGAGTACTCAAAAAATGAAGTATTCCAGATAAATGAAGAGGAATTAAAAAATGAGATTATTTCACTTTATAAAAAGTCAGACCCATTTTTTGATGAGATTCAAAAAGATGAAACCATAAATAAGGACATTGCTTCAATTTATTCGATTTGTAAACTTCGGCAGGGTCATGTTGCTTACACGCTCAAAGATGCTTCACACGTGTTTGTCACAACCAATAGTAATTTGGCTTGGGTGAGTAACACTGTTCAGAGTGCAGATAACGTTAAAGCTTCCATTCCCCCATGTATTAACGATGTTTTAATGGGAACATTAGTTTGGCTTCAACAGCCAGCCAAGACTTTTGATTTAAATGAAAAAAAATTAATTGCGGATGCTTATGCCGCAATGCAACCAGATAAGTACTTAATTGAAAGATTCATTAAAGAAATTGAAATCCTTCAAAAAGAAGGTGGATTAAATGGGGATGAGGTTTATCTTTTGCGAACGCAAAGAGCTGCATATACCCTCTTGAGTGAAATAACAAAGAATGACTGTGATAATTTTGACAAGCGAACCCCTAGAGAAATTATGGATGAACTAAACAGAGATCATCTGTTAGACCTGAATAAAGCTCTCGAAACAAAGAATCGTGAATTGGCGAATTCCAATTTAGAGAATGCGAGAAAAGAAGAGGAAAGACAAGATGCGCTTAGTAAATTAGAACACATGAAGAGAGAAGCTAAAGAAAATATTAAAAATGTCAGTCAGAAAAATATTTGCATTGCGCAGAAACTTGAAAAAACTATTCACCTCATCGCTGAATTTCTTACATGGGTAGTAATGATTCTCCTTGTCGGTTTATTCGTATATTGTTCTTATGTGAATTACTTTGTTGAAAATTTGTCGCAATTATTCAAAACATTAATTAGCTCTGGGGCATTAATAATTTCGATTTTAGGCATAAATCTTTTTAATGCTAAAAAATACGTTTATAAGTACATAAAACAGGCACTTGAAAATAAGTTTGCGTAGTCGAATGGGGTCAGACGAGAATCGGATTCAGGCGCTTATTCTTTTTAAAACCTGCGACATAAAATATTTGACGCAAAGCTTATCTTCCGCGAATATATACGCATGAAACTCAAACTTACGAAAAAAGAAAAAGATTTATTGTGGGGTGATCCGGGGCCTTATTCCGAGGCGAAGATTGTGGTGAATATGCGGATAATGGATGACGGGGTTTCTCGGGTGATGATTGAAGTGGAAGGGAATATCAATCCGACGACCTTTCGCATGGTTGAAGCGAATAAGGAACATTTTAAAAACGACCCGGATGTTTTAGCTTTGCTTGAGACGGCGGAATATCAAGATGAACGAGACGGGTATCTTGTGGCGATTGGCGAGCCGGCAGAGCTCACCGAGGCAAAAGACGGAACGTTTAAGGCCGCGGCAAAAAAACAGCAGTATTTAAAAGACACCATTTTCAAAATGCATCGTTTCGTTATGCAACAGCTCGGGCTTCCGTTTTCCGATAATCTTGATGATGAGGGGTGGGTAAAAAAGAGCGGCGATACGCCAAAAGACGGCATTCCATCTCGTTATTTTTAGACTATTTTTTTTTATATTAAAATAACCGTATGTCCAAAACAACAAAATATTTGCTTCTTATTGGCGGAACTTTGAGCATTCTCGCTTTGATGTTGTTTTCTTTTCTTTCTCGGCAACATTCCGTTTTAAGCGCCGATTATCCCGTTATATATTTATCTCTGTTAATCATTCTTTTTCTTGCGTACTTTGGTCCGCCAATTTTTTTATCGGGAGCTTTGTTGTGGTCGTTTGGGAAGGGGAAAGTTGTCAAAATATTGGTATGGTCGGCGCTCGCGCTTGTTTTTATCGCATTTGTTCCGTTTCCTTCCGAATGCAGGAAGACTTCCAATGATACCGCCATTTGTTTCCCCGTATTTCCTCTTCAAAAACAATATTGGATATTGGCGCGAGGTTCCATGGAAGATCAAAAAATACAAAAAGATGCGCGCTGGCATAATGTCGGCATGAATTTGTTTATAAAAGAAGGCTACGGCGATATTTGGAATGAAATAAAAAAAGCCGGCGAACGAATTTGATAAACCATAGCGGTCGTCCCGAATTTCGCCGGCAGAGTGCAAAAAAGCGGTCTTTTTAAAAAAAATTGCAAGCCAAACCGTTTCGTGCTATAAATGAAATCTGAGAAGTTCTTTTGATTTTTTAAAGAGAGGAGGATTGGAATGGCTAAACGCAAAAAATTGAATCAGGTGGAATCTTTGATTTTAAGCAAACATCAGAGTATGCATCCAAAACCTGTTTCGGGTCCGGCTTCTGTTATAAGACAAGTTAATAAATTTGCCGATTATAAATTGAATGTACTTCGGAAAGTTGTTGACGACAGGTCGGTAAAAGCTTTTGAGGAACTGACGCTTGGGGAAAAGATAGAAGCCATTGAAGGTCTGATTGATGCAATAGAAAAGAAAAAGAAAGATATGGACGACTTGCGCGTCTCGCTTTTAATGGAAAAATATACTTTGGAAAAAATTTTCAAATAAAACCAAAGCCGGCTTTTTTCTTTAATGTTTCCTGATGATAACCGTTGTGCGGCGGAATTCCGAATAACAAACAACCAGACGTTGCCAAAAAATACGCCCTCAACCGTTTATGGTTGAGGGCGTTTCGTTAACTCTGATCTTTCACGACAAATCCTTCTCGTGTGAGCATGGCGGTGCTTCCGTCGGCAAACGTCAGGATATCCGTTACTTTACAGTCGGGGTATTCTCGTAAAATTGTTACAATCGCTTCCTTGAGTTCGGGCATATCTGTCATTCCTTTTTCGTTTTCATGCAGATATCCCTGAACACTTAAAGAAAAATTGATCGCATCGCTTAAACGTGGCAACTTCCTCTCTTCTTCGTACATTTTTTTTATCCTCTCTGTAAAAAAACAACTATAAATTCCATTATAACAAATTATATCATAAACGTCAAATATATATGCGAAAGTGTAAAAAAAGAATTCTGTTTAATCACTCAAACATTTCGGAACGGGGTATAACCCCGTTCCGGCGATAACCGTTTACGCTTATCATTCAAAAAAAATGATTCTTGAACAAGCATCCAAAAACTTATCCACATCTTCCTCTTGAATCGCCGTCTTCGTTCTTTTATAATAAAGGCATAAGTGTTTTCTAACGCATTTGTTCTTTTAAAAGCTTATCGGACTTTCTTCCAATAATTACTCGTCCGAGACCCGTCGCAATCATTGCGGCGGGTTTTTTTACATTTTTATTTTGCTGTTGCACGCGATGAAACGCGCCGATGCAGTTAAAAATTTTGCACCGAAGAACCGCCCTCGGCCGTTTTTATCACAATCGGCGTTCCGAGATAACGGATTGATGAGCCGTTTTTCGCTTCCGCATTCAGGGTTTTTACGGCGCCGATTTTGGCGGATGACGCATTTGCGATATGCATGACGGCATTTTCTGCGGTGAATCCGAACGCGTTTATTTGCGCTCCGTTTTCTCCGGTTATCGTTGCGTTTGCGGATGTTCCCAGAAGTTCAAAATACGAGGCGTTTTTCACGGTTGCCGAAAGTTCGCTTCCGGATATTTCAAATATTCCGCGGGAGCCATTGGAGAGAAAAATGGAAATTTTTGATGCGGAGGAAATGCCGCTCCCTTCAAAATTGACCGCATTTTCTCCTTTGAATGCCGTAACCGAAGGCGCGCGGACGGTAACGCTCGGCAAAGGAAACAGGCAAAAGATGCAAAAAGTTTTTCCGTCATTTCCGACAGGGGTTATCTCAAGTATCCCGTCTTTTGACGCGACGGAAATGCGCGAAATATCTTTCGCTCTTCCCGTTACGCTGACCGTCGTGGTCGCGCCTTGTTCGTATATCACATGAATTCCGTCCCTTGCGGAAATTTCCGAGAACGGCGCGAGCGATTCAATCGTTTGCGTTTTCTCGCGATACATCGGCGTTTTTTCCGTATAGGACTCAACGTTTGTCCAAATGGAAATGCCGGCGACCGCGCTTATGATTATGGAGATAAACCACGCTCCGATAATCGCCATCGCCGTTCCTCCGCTTACGGGCGATTTTTTATCCGTAAGAATGTTTCCGAGAAAAACGATGAAAATAAGCGGGATTATCAGCGAGAGATATCCGAAAACGGCGGTAAGGATAATCATTTGCGGCGAAATGATGTCTTGAATCGGAACGTACAGATATTCGCCGCCCAAATGGGTAAGAACGACGCCGAATCCGATCGTGAGCGCGATGACGGCAATTGACCCGAAGAAACCGATTATGAAACCTATGATTTTTCGGAAAAGCGGAACAAGTTTTTCCGTAACAAAAGAGAAGAACCCTTTGATGGCGGCGAGAGGAATGGACATGATGCGATGAAGCGTTCCTTTTTCTTTTTTTACTTCTTCCACGCGTTCTTTGACACGATCAACGAGATTTTCAAGCGTTACCGGCGTTCCCGACATTTCAAGTTTCTGCGATGCGCTTTTCGCTTCCGGCATTGCAATCCACAGCGCAAGATACAGGAGGATTCCGAACCCGTCGGCAAAAATAAGAAGAATGAAAACAAGACGAACCAAGACGGTGTCAACGCCGATGTATGCGGCGATTCCCGATGCGACGCCGGCGATCACTTTATCATCGGGGTTGCGATACAGGCGTTTGTTTTGCGTTTCTTTTTTGCCGCTTTCGTTTGCTTTCAAATTTTCCGCCGCGGCATCGTTTTTTTCGTTTCCCCCGAAATCCCGAATATTTCCCACCGACGCGATAACCGCGTCAACTTCGGTTTGACTGATAATCGGTTTTCCGCTTTCAAGAAACTGTTCGGCGATGCGCGCCTCTATATCGGTAACGACCTCTCCGTGTTCGGGAATGTTTGCAAAATGAAGCCTGATCCCCGAAAGATAAGACTCAAGCGTTTGATAGGCGTCTTCTTCTATAATGAAGGGCGTTCCGGCGAGTGATATTGATATCGTTTTTTTCATATGAGCGGTTTGAAATTGATAATATCGCTTATTTAAGCAAGGTTTCAACGGATTTTACCAATGATTTCCACGTGGTTTTCAATTGCGCCAAGTCTTCTTTTCCCGTTGCGGTAAGCGTGTAGTATTTTCGGGGAGGACCGGACTTTGATTCTTCCCATGTATAATCCAGCAGTTTTTCGGCTCTGAGCCGCGAGAGAAGGGGATAGAGCGTTCCTTCAACGACGAGCAGGTCGGCGAATTTGAGCTCTTTTAAAATATCGGACGCGTAGATGCGCCCGCGCGAAATGATAAGAAGCACGACAAACTCAAGCATTCCGCGGCGCATATCCGCCTTGGCGCTTTCGGGTTCGGTTATTTTCGTACCCTGTGATTTTTCCGACATACGGACAGCATATCATACAGTACTATGTAATGCAAGGTACTGTGTGGACAAAGTGATTCCGTTTTAAATCGGGTCTTTATTTTGACACGATAGCGAGGGAAAAAGATTACGTCTGTCCTTCCGGAACCGCGTGATCAAAATCAATCAAATAGATGCGTGGTTTTTTTGTAAAATCCGCATGGCCGTTCTCGTTCCTGAAAAAGCGAAGACAGAAATTGCCAAGGTGAGGATCTCTATAGTTTACTCTTTCGCTTTTTAAGATATTTAATATTTTATCGCGGTCATTGTTCAATTCCGCGCTAAAATCTTCCGTCATGCCTTTCCAATTTTCAAAGCTGAGGTCAAGCACTCCTCCCGCGACATCAATCAAATCGTCTTTGCCGACCTTGAATGATTGGATCGGTTGAATGGGCACGTAATCAAACCCGGCGTTTTTCCAAAGCTCATAATTTTCATAGAGTTCTTGCCAAATCAGAAATTTCTCCGGTTCCATGTATTGCAGTATCGTTTTGCCTTTTAACTCTCCGCCGATAAGCGTGGTTTCCGATCCCGTTTTTTCAAATTTTCGCCTTGAAAACTTCCGGTCGGAAACATTTCCTTCTTTGTACAGTTGCGGTTCCACAAGAGCATCACCCAATTTTTTCTTTGCCAATTCAAAAAGTTCTTTTTTTTCTCCTTCCAAATACCGAAGCATCCATGCGCATTCTTTCCCCGTTTCCGTATCGCCATTTTCCATGCCATATCGTATGAGCGATGCCTTTTCGTTATCCGGAGCGTGTTTTATCATTCGCGCGCATTCTTTTCCCGTTTGCGCACCTCCGCCATCCAAACCCATTTTGATAAGAGCGGATCTCTTGTCAAGCGGAGCAAACACGATCATTGCCGCGCACGCTTTTTTCGTTTCCGCATTGCCGTTTTGAAACCCGACGGTTATGAGCGATGAACGCTCATTTCCATCATAATCAGGCACTTCCTTTATCATTCGCGCGCATACCGCTCCCGCTTCCGTATTTCCTCCCGCAAAACCGAGTTTTATAAGCGATGCCCGCATTTTTTCCGGAGCATCGGCTATCATTTCCGCGTACTTTTTTTGATCTTTTTCGCCGCCATTCGCAAATCCTTGCTCTATGATTGCGGCGACTTTTTCACGAAGAGGGTCTTTTTCGTCTTCCGCGATGTAATCAATCATTGACGCATATTCTTTTTGGATTTCCGGAATTTCGCTTTCAAAACCTTTTTTTACGAGCAAAAGCAATTGTTTTCGGAGCGAATCGCCGTCTGCTTCCGAAAGAGAGTCTATCGTTGATGAACATTCCTTATGGACATTCGCGTCATCGGTGCGAAAGCCCGCGCTTATGAGCGACGACCACGAATCTCTCGGAACATTCCAAATTTTTTTTGCGCAGGCATTTCTCACATCCGTGTTGCCGTTTGAGAACCCCATGAGAATGAGCCGATCTTGGTTTTCTTCCGAAACAGACGGAATCATCTCCGCACACGTTACTCCCGTTTCGGGATCGTTGCCCGAAAGACCATCTTCAACAAGAGCCGTCAGTTCTTTTTGAAGCGCATCTTGATCGGTTTT
>JBAYGK010000062.1:0-7831 GCA_041666665.1 Minisyncoccota bacterium | reverse complement strand
GGTGGGATGATGAACTGGTGAATGTTTGCGCCGGGTTGTGGAACTTTCATATTCAGATGACGTAAAAACACCGCCACTATCGTGGCGGTGTTTGGCGATTTGTTATTGTGGGGCAGGTCTATTTTTTATTTTCCAAATTGACCACGTACCCGGCGCCTCCGCGTTTTCTCTTTGCGTCCAGATAAAAATTGAGGAGGATGAGAGAAAATAAAACCAATCCGATAACGAGGATGAGCGCCGAGAGACGCGCGTTGTTTATTTTTTGTTCCCGCAAGATTATCGTTTCCCGCTCCGCGAGAGCTTTTTCTCTTTCCGTTATCGCCGTATCTTTTTGTTTTAATTCTTGCGCAAGTTTGTTGAATTCATTTTCGGGACCTCCGGCGGTCATACCGACGGCAGAACTCATTTGTTTTATAAACCCGACCGTGCCCAACGAAGAAACGCCATAGCCCGAAAGGACAACGAGAGAAACAATGCACGCCAATTCAAGAGCTATGATGGTTGTTTGCAATGTGTTCTTCATAAGATATGAATTTTACTCCGCCACGCGGGGGGTTACGCCATTATCGCGAACAGGGCGAGGAAGAAAATGACGACAAAAGCGACAAAGGCCAGGAACATCACCGTTCCGCGCGATGAAAATTCGGATGAATGGGCTTTTGCCGTTTTTGAAGTTATGCCGTATTCTTTCATTTTCTTTCTGATGTACAATTTCACGGAAATGTAGAGAACGAGGGCCACGAGGAAGAGAAAACCAAGCACGGGAGTCACGACGTTCATCGGCATTATATAAAATCCAATCTGAGAAAACATCGTGTGCCGGACATCAAATCCGTACGTCATACTGGCGATGGCGGTATATTTTCCCAAATGCATTTTGTCGTCCTGCCACGTAACGGTGAATTCTCTCTCGGATTTTGGAAAGACCGCCGCCCCCGAATCGTTGAGCTTAACGGTTGTCACGTTTTTTCCGAACATATCCAGTATCTCTATCATTCCGCGCGGGCGCGCCAGCGAGTTTCCGGTATTTTTAACTTTCACGTTAAAGACGACTTTGGTATCGCCGTACATGGTTTTATCGGAAGTAAATTCGCGTATTTCCGCGATTTCAATGACATCTCCCGATATTTGATAACTCAGAAGCGCCCCGACCTGATAGCCGACCGTCGCGCCGATGTTCTCGGGTTTTTTCCCGTCGGTGCTCAAAAAGATCGTTCCGAAGTGTCCTCCCGGCGTGGCGTCTTTCGGGACGGAAACGATGAACGGTATGTCAACGGTTTCTTTCGGTCCGACGGTAACGATGGGATTACTGATTTTCACCCAAGAGCTCATTTCAAATCCGGTCGTTTCTTGCTTGGTTGCAAACACGGGACGTCCCGACGCATCAATGGAATCAATATTTTCCACGATAACCGTATAGGTCTGAGCAACCGTTCCGGTGTTGGTCGCACGCAAAACTTCCGGATACTCTTTTCCCGGATCGGCCTTTTTTTCAATAATGCCCGGCTGTATTTTTACGCTGGCTGTCTGCTGAGCAAAGATCGGACCCGCCGAAAAAAAGAAACCGAAAAATAAAAGAGATGCTATTGCGAAAAATCTACCGCTTTTAACGTATGTTTTCATAACTGAAAAAAATAATTTTAATTTTTAATCAAATATATGCCGGAAAAAGGGCGCACCTCCCTCCTTTGCATATATACTACTATACATTATTTTCAAAAAATATCACGCGAAACGACAAAAAACTTGTGGAGAAACCGCCGCTTCGCGCTACGCAGAGGGTATCCCTCTGTATTACAGAGGGATACCCTCGGCGTCTTTATTGCTTCTCGTCCGCAATCCATATTTCTTCGTCTTCTTGAAAAGCGAGCCAATCATTTATGAAGGTTTTAAAATCATTCGGTTGTTCAAAATATTCCGGAAATTCCGCGCGGTCCAGAATATCGCTTTCTTCACGGGCAATTCCCATGTAATCGCGGTAACTGCTATAGCGATATCCGGCAAGAAATTTTTCCGCTTCTTTTTTATTGGAGATACCGTTTTTCTTCCATTGCGGATCAATAATTTTCACGGGATTTAAATGAATATAAGCGAACAGATATTTAAGATATTCATCATGATCGGCGTGCCGAACTTGAAATCTGTTTTGAAACAAAGACCCGACTCGTTTGTTTTTTCCGTTAAAATACATTGAATATCCCGTTGTCAGTTTTTCCATAAATGCGCTGATACCGCCTTCGTCCGTTTCTTTCACAAGAAGATGAAAATGATTCGGCATAAGACAGTAAGCGCCGATAGCCGTGCGTTGTCCCCCGCGAACAATTGAGGAATAAGGCAAGTTTTTCACATCGCGAAAAAGAAATGGTTTTGCGGAGTTTGAAAGATACAGAAGACGAAGAAAACGTTCGCGGTCGTCGGAATCAATAAAGATATCACGTTTTTCAACGCCACGGTTGTAAATATGATAAAATTCTCCAACGGATATATCCACTTTTCTTTCCATATGATTTTTATGTTAATTATCAGCACATCATACACGAAAAATCCATTTTCCCCAAACCCACAGACTTGCAGAGGGTATCCCTCTGTATACAGAGGGATACCCTCTGCAAAGGTGTAAAATGGGTTTTGCAACAAAAAACTCCGAGGATAACTCGGAGTTTTTTGAATTTTTGTCTAGAAAGTAGGAGTTGCAACGTAATGCAGGCTTTGGTGGTAGTCGGTGGCGGCTTCTTGCATTTCGTTGATCTCTATCTTATATCCGACGCGGGTGGTTGCTTTGTCTGGATTGTCGCCGGGGTTCGTCCAAGTTACCGGTTTATCATGAGAAAGTACAACGCGCGGAGCATCAACGAAATTACCGGCGTAGAGAGCGTCCCCGAATTCGTTGGAGTTTAAGTCAGAATCCTCACTTGTGATACCCTCATGACCAAATGTCCTTTGGTCGTCGATAACCGGCACGGGGGCAACCCACGCTGTCGGAACTGGAGTGTCGGCATCCTCAATGAAGGGATTAATATCAGCTCCTGTTGCAGAAAGAAGGTGTCCGTCCGCTTGCACAGTTACAGCGTATCCATGGGTGGCATTTGTCTTTACGCTAAGCGCTTGCCCCATAGTCTTTGCCGTACCCGGAGTTAAAATTCCGAAGGGGAGAGTTACGGCGGTGGCATCTGCGGCGGTCGTATCTGCATCGGTGTTTATTGTTGAACCGGCAGAAAGACCGGTAACCTCAAACTCAAAAATCGTTTCTACCGCGGCGGTAACTTCAACGTGCTGTAAAAGAAGAACGCGAGTATCGGCGGAATCAGCCATGGTGCCTCCGATCCTGATGATATACGCAAGACTCGCTTGGGATCCGTCCGGATTCGTGATTTGGGCATTCGCGGCGCCACCGGCGGCGTTCGTTCCGATCTGCACGGTGGTCGTGCCGTTCGCGTCAACGACGACTCCGGCTCCGGCGGTAAAGGTCATTATGTCATTAGCTATGGCATACCCCCACTGATTTTCGCCGGGCGCTCCGGCAACAATAGTCAATCCGTCATCCGTGGTGGTCGCGATATCAATATCGGATTCGTCAACCGCGGAGAGATCAAAAGCGTTATCCGTCGGATCAAACTCAATGGTAAAGGTTTGTCCGGCGGTAATTCCCGTCGGAGTCGTGAATACGATGGTATGATTTGACACTGACGAGGTCGCAGTATCGGAAAGCGTATCGCTCACCCACCGGAGAGAGGCGGCGTTGGCGGTGAAATTAAAAGGACCGATTATCCAAGAAATGATCGCCAAAAGAAGAAATGAGGCGACGCTTCTTCTCGGCGTACTTACTAATGCGCTGTAATTCATAGTTTTTTATAAGAGATTAATAATAAAGTTTTTTATAATATGATGTTGATATTCGTGCAATAGAAATTTTGTATCGACCCTTTGTGTTTTATCTACGTGATTGTTCAGAAAAAGAAGAAAGAAAAACTTTCGCCCTTTCCCTGAATGTAATTATTATAACAAGTATTTGACATCTCGTGAAGAAAAGTTGTGGATAACTTTGACCGACGAAGTCGGTCAAAGTTATCAAGTTTATCAAGTAAAAAGTTCATCAAGTTATAAAGTCACGACGACCATCGCCATCGTCAACCCCGTACTTGATGAACTTTTTACTTGATAAACTTACAAAGTCTTTATTAGTCCCGAAAGTAATTTAGAAATTTCTTTTGCGGAATGCGCGAGTGTTTCAAATTCTTCCGCTGAAATATATTTCAGTTTTAACGCCACATACAGCATTGATCGCACTTCCCCGCAGGAACCTTTGGCTATATATAAAAATTGCGTGAATTCTTTATTGCTTCTTCTTTCGTATCCTTCGGCTATATTATTACCGATACTTATCACCGCTCTTTCTATTTGGTTTTTAAATCCGAAATCCTTGTTTTTGTTGAATATACGATAAATAACAACCGCCAAATCCTGCGATTTCCGCCACGATAAAATGTCTTCAAACTTTTCTATTTTCATTATTGTCATTCGTGCTTGATAAACTTTATAAACTCGTCGTCGTACTTTATAACTTGATGAACTTTATAATTTCAAGGGAGGGAGAAAATATGAATTCATTCATATTTTTCCCGAACGCAGGAATTATATCGTAGCGAAGCGGAGATATAACTTGATGAACTTGATAGACTTTATGGACTTAATTTAATATCATCTTTTTTTATCTGCGAATTAACCGGGTTTTGCATGATTCCTCCGTCTTCTCTTTGCACTTTTACGCTGTAATCTCTTTGACGAGTGAGTACCTGGCGGAAATAAGCGCGGACGCCGTATATGCCGGCGAGAATGAGGATGAGGCAAATGAAGAATATCCGGTACTTGCGGATAAAACGGGAAAGGGTCAGATGCTCCGCCGCCCCGATATATCTTCCCTCTTTTTCCGCGACCGCGGACTTCTCCCCGATCGCGCTTCGCAAGTCCACCACACCCAAAGCGATCGGACGCACCAGGGTCTTCACTTTCAATGTTTCCGGCATGACGCGCATTTTTTCCGGAGCCGGTGGCTGAAACGCCTCCTTTCTCGGTTGTTTGACCTCTTCAAATTTCTTCGGCGCAGACCCCTGAACCACCGCCATTCTTTCCGTTTCAAGAGCGAGCGCGCGCCTCACGTATCTTCTCACCGACCACGCGAACAAGCCGATGAAAACAAAAAGGAAAGCGAAAATTTTGAATACGGGCGCGAGCGGAACCACCCAAAAAGAAATTTCCCGGTATGCCGTTTCCTTTTCTTGACCTCCGAATGAAAGCGTTGCGACGGCGGTATACCTTCCTATTTCAAAAAAATTATCTTCTCCCGACCATTCAAACGAAAACTTTCGGATGCTCTTCGGAAGCACATTGCCGAAATCGGATTCCTGATTGACGAGTATCTTTCCGCGTTCTTTTCCCCACATGTTGCGGATGGATATTTCTCCGCGCGGAAGCAGATGCACATTGCCTTTATTTTCAAAACGAAGTGAAAAATTAACTTTCGGTTCCTGATACCACCGCTTGTCCAGAGAAAATTCCCGTATATCTCCCTTCTCTATCATTTCGCCGTTCACTCTCACCAAAAAAAGCGTGGAGATGGCGGCGGAAACGTTAACGACGTTGCTCCCCTCCCTTGCGGCAGGTTGATTTCCCGTAAGTATCGCGCCGTAGTGTCCGCCCGGTTCGGCATTTTCGGGAACATGCAGAGTAAACGGAACAATTCCCGTTTTTTCCGCGGGAATATGTATCGGTTCTTTTTGAACATTGAGCCAGCCCGCAAGCGAATAACTCGTCGTCGCCGCGGTTTCCGCCGGCACGAATCTGCCGATTCCGCTTTCATCTTTCACTTGAAAATTCAGGGCGGACGCATAGATGTCCACGTCGTACGGATTGTTGTTCAATACTTTGATGGTGCTGGACCAGCTTTCGCCAGGACCGATGGAAAGCTGGAAAAGCGGCGGGGTGACGGTGAGAGAAAAAGCGTCGGATGAGGCGGCGGAAGCGGACGAAGCAAAAAGTAAAAAGCAAAAAGTAAAAAGTAAAACGACGAAAAGTTTTGATTGATGTTGTAAATAAGACATAGCCATAGTATAGATGTTTTTCAAATTTCAGGCAATTGCGGGCAAGTTTATCAAGTTTATCAAGTTTATCAAGTTATATCTCCGCTTCGCTACGATATAATTCCTGCGTTCGGGAAAAACATGAATGAATTCATATTTTCTCCCTCTCTTGAAATTATAAAGTTCATCAAGTACGGCAACGACGACGAACCGAGCTCCGGTTTGCCATACAAATGTTCCGGACGGGAGTACAACTCCCGCCCGGCAAAAACATCGTCGTACTTGATGAACTTTATGGACTTTATAACTTGATGAACTGTTTCTACTTCTTCAAATTAACCACGTATTTCCTCGGGTTGTTTACTTCAACACCGGCTTCTTTTTTCGGTTGGATTCTGACCGCGTCGGCGAATATTTCTCGCTTCATGGCTTCGGGACGAAAATTTTTGTTTGCGACAAACGGAACCGTTTTTTCGGGACGGGCGATGGGAACGGGTTTTGATGCCGGAGTAAAAATCTGATGCTGAACCGCGGGGGCGTTCGGCGAAAACCCATTCACCACGGCATGCGCGAGCCGTTGCCGCTGATTGAGGGAATAACTGTTGTGCCAATACATCACGAAGGAAAGAACGACCGCAAGCAGGCAAAGAAAAATAATGGAAATTTCTTTCCATGGAATAAGCCAGAAGAATATCGTATCTTGAAGCGTTCCGCGCTGTTTGTTTCCATATTCAAGATTGAGCATGGCCTTGTAGCGTCCGAAACGGCTTCCGGCTTTCCATACGGAAGCCAATTGGCTCGTTCCGTTCGGGTCCAACACTTCGCCTTTTTCGTTCACGGTAATCGTGGCGACCTCTTCCCCACTCCTGTTGAAAATGCGCACTTCCCCTTTCGGAGAAAGCGGGCGGTTGCCGATATTTTTAATGTCATACGAGAAGGACGCTTCTTTGCCCGAAACAAACGTGTCTTTTGAAACAAAACTCCCGAGTTCAAGCGCTTCCTTCGCATCATCAAGCACTTCAAGGTTCACGGCGACGGAAATTCCGTTCTTGATATTTTGTTCCGCTTCCGCGCGGGTGCCTCCTTCCGAGAAAGTAATGACTGCGTGATATATTCCCGGCTTCGCATGCATGTCCACCTGAATGAGAAGCGGAAGCTCTTTTTTTTCTTCCGGCAAAAGCGCAAGCGTGGCACGGTTTATTTCTATCCAATTGGCGAGAGAGCCGGAGACATCGGTATTGGAAGGAGATTTCCATTCTTCCATTCCGAGCAACGGGTCGGCATTGTTCACGAACGCGTAAATGTTTCCGATGTGATTCGCGCTGTTCATCACCCCGATGGTTTCTTTTAAAATGTCGCGGGTATTCGCTTTGAGGTCAATGATAAGCGGGGTCACCGAAAAATCGGCCGCCAACGCAAAACCGGGCGCGCAAACAAAAAGCGCCGTCGCCAGCGATACAACGAATGATGTGCTGAAAAAACGATTCATGGAAAGGATGCTTTTATTCTACCACAAGAAATAAAAAGAGAGGTGTTAATAAGTGGAAAGTTCATCAAGTTCATCAAGTTATAAAGTATGAATGATAAACGGATGCGAATGTTGACATATGAGAAAAATTCGTAGAATTTTTTGAACTTGATGAACTTGATGAACTTGATGAACTTGATGAACTTGATGAACTTGATGAACTTGATGAACTTGATGAACTTGATGAACTTGATGAACTTGATGAACTTGATGAACTTGATGAACT
>JBAYGK010000061.1:0-7910 GCA_041666665.1 Minisyncoccota bacterium | reverse complement strand
GTTGTCTGAAAAGAATACCATCGCCGTTTTGGTGAAAGATGGGGTCAGTAAAACCGACATCAACGGTATAAATGGCATATTCAATCAATTCGGCAGGTCTCAAAAATGCGGACTTGCGCAGTCGGATGCGGAGATACTGCTCGGTGTTCTCGGGAAGTTGGAAGGGGTGATTAAGAAATAAAAAAGATAACAATACTTTTATGAGCGAACAAGCAATAAAATATTTGAGAGAAAACAGGGGAAAATATAAACCGATGGAACTTGCGGAAGCTCTCCGCGGGGCGGGGTATGAAAAAGAAGACATAGAGGCCAGCATGAAAGAAGTATTTCCTGAAGAAACGGCAACCGTTTCCGCGCCGATTCCTCACGCGAATCAATCCTTTGGAAATTTTCGGGATAAAAAGATTTATACCGATGCCGTGCAGAAGTGGGCGGACTTTTTGTTCGGAGTTTTTGCGCCGGGAATATTATTATTGAGTTTTGGCGTCATTCTTGATTTTTTTAATTCTCGTCTTGATTTAGAAGATATGTGGCCATTGTTTGTTTTTGCGGAAATTTTCCTCTTCTTCTATTTTTGGAACCGTCGGCATCTGATTTCGTGGGGAATACTTGCGCAAATCATTGTTTATCCCGTGATGATTTCCATTTTTTTTGATTTATTTTTTCATTTTTAACCGATAAATTTTTATGGAACACGAAAACAATTCGTCGGGCGATATTCGCGAGATAAAAGAAACGCTTGCGCGGATCGCCGAAACAATCGCAAAACAAGATGAAAGGCTTTCCCGGCTTGAACATTCGGAGAAAATAGCCGTGGAACCGATGTTTGAGACCTACGGAAGGGCAGAGAAGCACGGGCTTCCTCCGCCCCCGCCTCCTCCACCGCCCCCCGCGACGGTTCGGCCGTTGGATTTGGGCGAGCTTTCTTTCCGTGGAAATGATGAAAATGAGAGAGAAAAACCGGAACCAGTTTCCGTTAATGAAGACCATCGTGATTTTGAAGAAAAAATGGGGGTTACGTGGTTTTCCCGCATCGGAATGGTTGCGCTTGTTTTGGGGGCTTCTTTTTTCCTGAAATACGCTTTTGACAATAACTGGATCGGTCCGACCGGTCGCGTGATGATTGGGATTGTCGCCGGTTTCGTCCTGCTCGGTTTGGGCGAAAAGTTTATAAAGAAATATTTTGATTACGGACAGCTTCTTACCGGCGGCGGTATTTCCGTTTTGTATCTTTCCCTCTACGCGGCTTTGAATTTTTATCATCTCATCAGTCCTTCGGTCGCTTTCGCGTTTATGGCTTTGGTAACGGCAGCGGGCGCGCTTTTAAGCGTCAGATACAACGCGCTTCCGCTTATGATTTTTTCCGCTATCGGCGGTTTTGTAACGCCATCGCTCGTTTCCACGGGAACCAACCAACAGGTCGCCCTTCTCTCCTATATTCTTCTCTTGGACATCGCCATTTTCGGGGTTTCCTTCTTCAAACGCTGGCACGCGGTGCAGTTTCTCGGTTTTATCGGCACTTTCTTTATTTTTGGAGGATGGATGAACAGTTTTTATACGGTTTCTCAAATATGGAGCACTTTTATATTTGCAACGCTGTTTTTCTTCGTCTATTCATTCACCGCGCTTGCCTACAATATCACATGGAAAGAAGAATCCACCGGAGCCGAACAAATGCTCGCTCTTTTTGCCGGCATTGTTTATTTTGCGACGAGTTACGGGATTCTGAACGAACAATATCACGCGTATATGGGATTTTTCGCGTTGTCGCTCGCGATATATTATTTCCTTTGGGCGAATGTGTGCAAATCAATCACCCCCAAAGATTCCATGCTTTATAATTTTCTCGCCTTTCTTTCCGTCGGTTTCATTACGCTCGCCATCTCGATTCAATTCAAGAGCAATGTCATCACGCTTTGCTGGTTTGTGGAGGCGGTGCTTCTCACGTATGCGGGAATTGAGTCCAAAAATTATCTGATCAAACAGGCGGCCGTCTTTGTAACCGCCCTTCCCATTGTCCGTCTTCTTGTCATTGATTATGATATTGCGACAACGGGAACATTTCTCTTAAATGAGCGTTTCTTCACCTATCTTTTCGGCATCGTTTCTCTGTATCTTCTCGCGTACCTCTGGAAACAAGACCGAGAAAGCGGGGAATCAAAAACGCTTGCGATTATTGCAACGCTCGCGGCGAATTTCTTCACGCTCATGGCGGGAAGTTTGGAAATCGCATACTATTATCGGAACGCAATATCTGCCGTTCAAAACAACATGGCGTGGTTTCAAGACATAAAACTTTCAAACGAGGCGGGAAACGGAATTGCCGTTCATGATATGACCATGCTGAAAATACATGAAGGGATAGTCCTTTCGTTCTATTGGATTCTCTATGCCATGGCTCTTCTTTCCGTCGGGATTTTCCGAAAGTTGCGCCATCTCCGCTTGTCCGGTTACGTTCTTCTTATGGTTGCGCTCCTCAAATTCACTGTCGCCGATGTGTGGAGAATCGGCGAACTTCCAATATCCGAAAGAATCGGCATCTACGTGTTCATTATCGTCGTGCTCTACGGCGTATCATATGTATGGAGTAAATATACGGAAGACACGATTCAAGCGAAAAAACTTGTCGCGGCTTTCGCCATATTTGCCAATCTTTTCACTCTCTATGCGGGCGGAAAAGAAATTTCATATCACTACGGAAAACTTATTGACGCTGAGCAGACAAAAATATCGCAGAATTACGGGAACAATAATTCCGGAGGAAGCCAGCTGTACAATTCGGATGCGGAATATAAGCAGATTGATCGGTTATACAACAGACAAAGCGTTGCGTTCTCCATTTTCTGGATACTCTACGCCGTGCTTTTGCTCGTCGTCGGCATTGTAAAAAAAGCGCGATACGTTCGTTTGGGCGGTCTTTTCCTCCTCTCGTTCGCGATTCTCAAGCTCTTTATGTACGACCTTTGGGGGTTGGGAACGCTGTACCGCATCATTTCTTCCATGACCTTGGGCGTCGTTCTTCTTTCCGTTTCGTACGCTTATCAGAAATTTAAAGATCAAATTAAAACAATCATATGACCTTCTCCAAAAAGATACTTTTTGTTTCACTGCTTGCCGGAATCCCGGCAATCGCGCTCGGCGCTTTTGAACCGCAGTATTGGAAATTTTATAAAGAAATTTCTCCCGTTTCCGGCGAGATTGCAAAATTTACCCTTGATGGGGAAGTGTTTGCGTCCGCGAATGAAAACATGTCCGATTTGCGGATTATTTCCAACACAGAGAGAGAAGTGCCGTACAAAATGTCGGTAGCGCAAGGTATGGAACAAACAGCATATGTGCCGGCGAAAATAACGAACAACTCCTATTCGGAAGAAAAAAGTTCCTCGGCGGTTATTGAAGTGCCGGAGGGAAGCGTCGTCAATCGGCTCCACATTTCAACCGGCAATGTGAATTTCCAGCGGAACGTGAAAATCTTCGGAAGCAACGACGGGAAAGAATGGAGTGTTATTTTGGATAACGGCTATATATACGATTACACCGATATAAAAGGGGGTTTTCATTCGCAGGGAACGGAACTTTCTTTTTCCGACAGCACGTTTCGGTTTTTGAAAGCGGAGATAGAGGGCGACGGCGTTTCTCCGATAAAAATATCGGGCATGGAAATAACGAAGTACACGAAAGAAGCCGCGCGCGAAGTGATGCGAATACCGGCTTTTACCTCGGCGGAAAATGCCGCAAAAAGAGAAACCTCGGTCATATTGGATTTTTCACAGCGCGGAATTCCCGTGAACAAAGCGATACTTGAAACCGATTCCGTAAATTTCAATCGCACCGTTTCCCTGTATTCCGGCAATAAGACGGATTCATGGAACTATCTCGGAAACGAATATGTTTTCCGTTACCGCACCGAACGAATTTCGTCGGAAAAATTGACACTTCTGTTTCCGGAAATTACCGACCGATACGTAAAAATCGTCATTCAAAACAAAGACAATGAACCGATACGAATTACCGGCGCCAAAGCGTTCGCAACTTATCGGGAGGTTTTATTCCAAGCAAAAACGGGAGAAACGTATAAACTGTATTACGGCAGTAAGAACGCGCGCACTCCCGAATATGATTTTGACGCTTACCTGCAATATCTTGATATCGGGAAAGCGCAAACCGTAACGCTCGGAGCGCAAAAAAACAACGAAAAATTCGCAACCGCCCCCGCGCCAAAAACGCCCGAATCGGAAAAATATTCCTATCTTCTCCCCACGGCTCTCGGCATTTCTTCGCTCGTTCTCCTCCTTTTGGTGTGGCGTTTTCTGAAACAAGCGCCGGACAATAAGATGTAAGATTGGCGATTTGTGATTTAGGAACCTGATAGATTGGAACAAGATGGGAAGATGATAAAAAACTAAAATATATGGATAAAATATATGCAAAACTATCAAAGCTCGTCCAATACACGATAATCGGACTGTTTGTTTTGCCGTTGGTTTTTGCATTGGGTGCTATGTATTTGCCCGATGGGGGCGATATGTTGGAAGTGTTTGTGGGAGCTGTTTCTCTCGGAACAGTAATTTGGTCGGTTTCGCTTTTTGTCTTTTTGGCTTTTTTTATCCCCGCGTATGCGGTGAAGAACAGAAAAATTTTCTTTCCGGAAACTATCGGGCGTTTCAATCGTTATTTGGGGATTTTCGCTTCGTTTTCGTTGTCGTTTTTCTGCGTCATCACATTCATCGTAAAGGCGATACATCCGGCCAATTGCGCCAATCCCGCATCTTTTCTCGTGCGATTTTCTTCGGCATTTCCCGATGAACCGACCGTATTGTTCGTTTGGGGCGTTTCCTTGACCCTGCTTGTATTGGCGGGAATTCGTTTTCGGAAAATAAATAAAACATTTTCCACTCTTCTGTTTGACTGGAGTATTTTTCTGCTTATTTCAATGGTTTTTATTTCTTCTTTTCTTTTTGATTCAGGATTTGGTTCCGCCAGATCCAAAGGAATGGATGCTAAAAGATTGTCGGATGTGAAGCAGTTTCAATTGGCCATGTCGTTGTATTTTGACAAAAATGGCGTCTATCCGATTGTCACGGCACATACTCCCAAAGAACGGTGGGAGGAACTGGGGAAAAATAAAAAATTCAGCGAGTATTTCCGGACTCTCCCCGTTGATCCATGTTATTATAAAAAAGAATGGCCGGTTTATGATTACCAGAGCGATGTTTCGGAAAAGACATATTCAATCTCATTTCAGTTAAGAGGGCAAGCGGGTTCTCTTGCTCCTGGTATTCACATTGCAACACCGGATGGAATTAAATAAAAAAGCAGGCAATTCTTGCCTATGCCACCCATACATTGATTCGTGGATTGTTTTACTTATTGGACACTTTAAAAATCCCCCGACATTCGGGGGATTTGTTTATGATTGACCGGAGGATAATACTTTTTTTGATTTCAAGAAGAACCAGCCGATGGATCCGAAGGTGGTGATTGGGGCGAGCCACGGAGGAACATGAATGCCGAACGCCTCGCTTATCATGATGAGTCCGAGGAAAAGCACGGAATACATCGCGCCATTTTTGAGGTAGATGTATTTTTTCACGTTGTCTATGTTGTTTATTGTGAAATATCGGACGATCAACGCGCCGAATCCGTTGCCGAGCAATATCAGAGGAACGGAAAAAGTAAAAGCGAACGCCCCCAAAACGCCGTCTATGGAAAAGGTTGCGTCAATGACTTCAAGATACACGATTTTGCTGATGTCCGACAAAGACCCTTTTTTCTTCAAGAGTTCTTCTTCTCCCTTCTCCGCTTGTTGTTTGAAACCGTGCGTGATGAAAAAAGCGGAAGAACCGACAACGGCGCCGAATGCCATTATCGGATCAATTTGGATGGCGAACCACACGAGTCCGGAAAGCATGATGGAAACCACCGCATAGAACCAAAGACCGTTCGCGTGAAAGAATTTTTCTCCCGGAAGACCGTAGTTTTTCGGTTCAACAAAAAGCCAATGGAGGAAAAGAAAAAGCAAGAATATTCCTCCGCCCGCAAGTAAAACGGGGGCGGCCGCCTCTATGGCGTCTTTGGCATTTGTATTGGTTGAAAACATAGCCAAGATCGTATCCAAAGCGCCGACTCCCGGTGTCGCGAGCCAGAGAATAAGCCACGGCAGAACGCCGCGTACCACAAATACGCCGAAGAAAAGTCCCCACGTGAGAAACCACCCGCGCGCTTTTTTGCCGACCGTTTGCAGTACATCGGCATTGATGATGGCGTTGTCAAAACTGCTTATTCCTTCAAATAAGGCGAGTCCGAGAACAATGAGTATGGGGTTGAGTATATCCATAAAAAACTAAAAATTTAAAAATCTCCGTCGTTCGGCGGAACTTTATTATCAAAACTACAGTTCCAAAAAATCGTCAATCGTCATTCCGGCTTGGCGAACGATTATATTGTAAAGTGTGCCGGCGGGAATGTCTTTTGTCCCATGAACGGGAAGCGTTACTATTTTTTCGGCATTTTTAAGATAGAGGTGGCTTCCGCGCTGGTGCGTTTCAATAAAGCCCGCCGCTTTGAGCTTTTGTAAAACTTTTTTTGACGAAAGGTGTGGTAATTTCCCCATTGTTTTACGCTTGAAGGGGGATAAATAATTTTAAATATGTTCCTTCTGTGTGGAAAACGGGAGCGGGTGCATTTTTATGCTCTTTTTGCAAGACTTCCAAGTATCCCAAAGCCGCTTCATGGATATTTGCTTCCGCTTCGGCGAAAGACTCACCGAATGAAGAAAGATGATTTAATTCAGGAATAGTGGCGGTAACTTGATTGGTTTCCTTATCCACCTCATATTCAATTTTGTAAGAAAATTCATTTTTCATATTTTTGTTTTTTTATATCTGTATTTTATCAGAATTTTGAGAATTGTCAAACACGGAAAATTATTTCGCGGTTATAATATCAAGCAATTCTTTCTTTTTCTCTTCCATCATTTCTTTTGTTTTCGCTTCAAGATTCAGGCGGAGAAGCGGTTCTGTGTTGGACGAACGGACATTGAACCACCACAGCGTGCCGCCGGAGGGATCGGGATAAGAAATTTTTATTCCGTCAAGCTCGCTTAACGCCCCGTCTTTGTATTTTTCTTTGAGTTTTTCCATAATGCCCGGCGCGTCCGCGACCGTGCTGTTTATTTCTCCCGAATGATGGTATTTTTGCACTTCGGCGACCAACTCGGAAAGTTTTTTCCCCGTTTCGGCCATGCGATTCATGACAAAGATAACCGCCAGCGTGCTCGCTTCCGCATAAGAGTTTTCTCGGAAATAATAGTGACCGGAAAGCTCGCCCCCCAAAGCCGCGGTTTCTTCGCGCATTTGTTTCTTTATATTGGCGTGCCCCACCATGCATTCTTTCGCGGTTCCTCCGTTTTTTTCAATCTCTTCTTTTACGCTCATGGAAGAACGCAGATCGTAAAGAATGACGGCCTTCGGATATTTTACCAAAACCGGCGCGGAGATTATGGCGGTTATCATGTCCATCGGCACGATAGCTCCCATTTCATCAACAAAACCGACGCGGTCGGCATCGCCGTCGTACGCCGCGCCGAGATCGGCATGTTCTTCCACCACCTTTTTTTGCAATTCGGCAAGCGTTTCCGTTTTGAGAGGGTTGGCTTCATGGCACTCAAAGGCGTGCTTGATATCGCAATTGATTTTGGTAACCGATACGTTGTTTGCCGCGACTTCATAAATGGGAAGTTCAAATTCTCCCATGGCGTTTGCCGCATCAACGACGATTTTATATTTTTTATCTCCGAGCGCCCAGAAGGAACCCATGCGTTTTATGTAACGGCCGATTATGTCGGTGGGAATAACCATTCCGCGGATGGGCAATCTTTTGAATTCTCCTTTTTCGGCGATAGCTTGTAT
>JBAYGK010000060.1:0-8059 GCA_041666665.1 Minisyncoccota bacterium | reverse complement strand
TATAATATTCCCGATCGCGTCATATGCATAGGTCGGCTGTTCTACCGGATCGTACATCATCGCAAATGTCGCCGTCGTCGTGCTCCACTCTCCGGCAAAGTCTTCCTGATCCCAGAGTTTCATGCGCCAGCAGTAAGCAGTACCGTCTAGCGAAAATGTCGTGGTGGCGTATATTTCCGGAGTGCGCATACCCGCGGGGGTGGAAGATGAAAGGGCGTTTTTGCCGGAATCCCAATAAGGCGATGTCCAAGAGGTGGAAGTGCTGACCTGGATTTGATAGGAAGCGGCGATGGCGATGGGACTTCCGTTTTGGTGTATGGAAGAGAAGGAGACGGGCGAAACGGAAACATCGGTCGGATTGGTTAGTCCGTTTGTCAAAAGGTCTGTCGGTGCAAGAGGACCGCTATAGGCATGCTCCACCACCAACTTCGGATCATTGGTCGTACCGGTCGTATCGGCGGTATAAAAATCACGATAAGCTCTTTCCCCCGTCGGCGTTGTGTTTTCTATGTCCCTTGCCGTTCTCAATACGAATTTGGTATTGACGGAACCCGATGTTTTTATCCACGAGAGACCGGTTCCGTTCAAAGTCCAGTTGTAAAAGGTGCTGTTGGACGAAGGAGTAACGCGGGAACTGCCCTCTGCGGGAGAATTAAGAGTTAACGCACTCCAATCGGAATTTTGCAGATTGCTGTTAGATGTCTGCGTTGACTGCGTTAGTCCCGTCGCTTCAACATTTAATCCCTGTGTGGATGTTTTGATTGAAAGGGTTGCTGAAGACACTGATTGTTCGGATAACGCCGATTGAGTGTAGAAGGTCAAATACGGCCGAATGATGGTGTATTTGTTCGGGGAAGTTGATCTTAATTCCGATGCAACATACATCACTTCTCCCGCCGTACTTACATACCCGACGCCGTCCAGAGTTGAAAGAGACCGAAGATTCGGGAAGTTTTCAATGGGCGGGTCGTTCGCGAGGTATCCGTCCACGCTATCTCCTCCCGAACCCGCCGCCGGATAGAAAGTGGAAGTGGTGTTGCCGATTTTTCCCGCTATGATGTTTTTTCCGTCTTTTCCCACGATAGCGATCACTTGTTCAAGCATGGTCAGCACCGCTTCTTTCGGATTTTCAACAAGATTTTCAACTTGCACCTTTTTGGTTTCTCCGTCAAACATCACGCGTTCTTCCTCGCGATACGTTCCATCGGGCACGAGTATCGGCGGATTGAAAAAACGGAAGCGTTCGGTTTCCACCGTGCCGTCTTTCCCGAAACCGATTTGCTTCCCTTCTTTGTCCCATGCGCGGGCGAAGACTTGAAGGCCTCCCTCTATCGGTTCCATGGAAACGATTTGGATGTCGTATTTTTCCCGCTCAGTGCGCGGCAAGCTTTGCAATTTCGCCAGCTCCGCGCCTTTGATGTTTGCCCGTTCGGAAGAAGTTTTTCCGATAAGAAGAGAGGAGATGCTGGCATTCGGGGATTCGGTTTTTGAGGAGGAGAGAGAATCATCCGAAAACGCGGAGAGAAATTCCGAAGAAACTTTCCCGCTCATGGATTGGCTCTCTGATTCATCAAGGCGAGCGGTGAGCAAACGATTCAAGTCGTCATAGACGTAGTCGTAGGTCGCTTGTGCGGCCGTTGACGATATATTTTCAATGCGGGTAATATTCCCCGCGGCATCGTATGTATATGTCATCTCCTGCAGAAGATTACCGGTTGAAGTGGTCGCCATCGTAAATATGGCGGTCGTCGTGCTCCATTCTCCCGCAAGATTAAACTGATCCCAGAATTTCATCCGCCAATAATAGGTGGAGCCGTCAAGCGGAAAGGTGGCGGCGGAATAAATATTCGGCACGCGCACGCCTGCGGGGGTAGAAGATGAAAGGGTGTTTTTTCCGGAATCCCAGTAAGGCGATATCCAGCTGGTGGAGGAAGCCGTAACTTGTATTTGATAGGAAGAAGCAAACGCGGTTGAGCTCGCGTTTTGATGTATTGATGAAAAGTAAACGGATTGACCGGTGATGTTGTCCGGATTGTCTGAACCGTTTACCAAAAGACCCGTCGGCGCAAGAGGACCATTGTACAAAGCAACATGCTCCACCACAAGCTTCGGGTCGTTGGTCGTTCCGGTAATATCAGCGGCGTAAAAATCACGATAGGCCCGATCTCCCGTCGGCGTTGTATTTGCTATGTCCCTCGCCGTTCTCAATACGAATTTAGTGTTGACGGAACCCGATGTTTTTATCCACGAGAGGCCGGTTCCGTTCAACGTCCAGCTGTAAAAGGTGCTGTTGCTATAGGGGGTAACGCGGGAACTGCCCTCTGCCGGAGAATTAAGAGTCAAAGCGCTCCAGTCGGAATTTTGCAGATTGTTGTTTGCCGCCTGCGTTGACTGTGTCAGTCCCGTCGCTTCAACATTTAATCCTTGTATGGATGTTTTGATGGAAAGGGTCGCGGAAGACACTGATTGTTCGGATAATGCCGATTGGGTGTAGAAAGTAAAATATGGCCGTACTATAGTATATTTGTTTGGAGAAGTTGACCTTAACTCTGACGCAACAAACACGACTTCCCCCGTCGTACTTGTATACCCTACACCATCCAAAGTTGAAAGAGACCGAAGATTTGAGAAGTTTTCAGTGGGCGGGTCGTTCGCGCCGTGTCCATCCACGCTATCGCCGCCCGAACCAGCAGCCGGATAGAAAGTGGAAGTGGTGTTGCCGATTTTTCCCGCTATGATGTTTTTCCAGTCTTTTCCCACAATGGCGATGACTTGCTCAAGCATTGTCAGCACCGCTTCTTTCGGATTTTCAACGAGATTTTCAACTTGCACTTTTTTGGTTTCTCCATCAAACATCTTACGTTCTTCTTCGCGATATGTTCCGTCGGGCACGAGTATCGGCGGATTGAAAAAACGGAAGCGTTCCGTTTCCACCGTGCCGTCTTTCCCGAAACCGATCGGCTTCCCTTCTTTATCCCATGCGCGGGCGAATACTTGAAGACCTCCTTCTATCGGTTCCATTGAGACAACTTGGATGCCGTATTTTTCCCGCTCAGTGCGCGGCAAGCTTTGCAATTTCGCCAGCTCCGCGCCTTTGATGTTTGCCCGTTCGGAAGAAGTTTTTCCGATAAGAAGAGAGGAGATGTTGGCGTTCGGGGATTCGGTTTTTGAGGCGGAGAGATTCATTGATTCGGGAGCGCTGGTACGAATAGACCGCAGACGATACAGCTCGCTCGCATCGTAAGTTTTGTTCGTTGTTACTCCATTTGCATAAGAAATAATCGTCGGCTGTCCGGTCGGCGCGTAATCAAAATTGGAAACGATATCGGCAAACGAACCGCCGTTTTCTTTTTCTTCCACTTTATCCAAAAGTCCGGCGGCATTATAGGTGTATCTTATCTCTGCACCGTCGGGCGTTGTTATCAAAGTTTGATTTCCTTGCCGGTCGTATTCGTAGGTGGTCGTTGCCGATATGTCGGAAATCATTTTTGCTTCCGTACTTACTTGCCCCAAGGGACTATAGGAGAAAGAAGATATAACATCGGTTGAACTTGCCGCGCAAAGACGCATTTTCCCGTTCGTGCAAGTATCGTAAGCGTAGGAAACCTCCGTACCCGATTCGCTTGTGTAATTTTCCGAAGTATTTCTGTTCAATGCGTCAAATTCATAGTTTATCGTTTGTTCTTTCGGATCAACGGTCTGCGTTGTGTTTCCCGCATCGTCATAGGAGTATGACCACGAGCCATACGTTTCATCGCCCGATGCGTGCAAATCTTGCGCGGTCAAACGCCGACCGAGCTTATCGTACGTGAAATTGCGAACATTTGCCTCCGCGTCGGTTATTTTCGTGAGATTGCCGAGCGGGTTGTATTCATAATTCGTGGTATAGGTATCGCCGTTGTTTTTTTCTTCCACCTTGACGAGATTGCCATATGCGTCTTTCGTAAAAATCTTTTGTTTTCCTCTTGCGTCGGTCGTGGTAACTTTCCAATCATCGTAGGCATTCGTTGTTGTTCCCACGGCATTTGATATTTCGGTCACGCGCCCAAGCGAGTCATAGACGTACGAAGCGTAAAGCGCGTTTACCGTCGTCGTTCCGGTACGAGCCGCACCAGAGGAAAAATACGGAAGCGATTCTTTTTTTACCATCCCGCGCGCATCAAAAATGGCATCGCTGACCGTATATATATCGGACAGTTCCGTCTGCATGCGAGTTTGTATCGTTCTGCCCAAACCATCCTTGTAGGCGTAAGTGGTATTCGCGAGCGACGCGTCAAGATAGTTTGTTTTTTGAACGGCGACGGCAAGAGAGGTATCGGTATACGCATACGCAGATTTGGTTACAAGCGCGGATGGCGTTGTTTGATCGGGTTGTTTTTCTTCTATGGCGCGATCAAGCGCATCGTAGACGGTTGCAAATATGCGCCCGTTTTCATCCGTGGTCGTCGCAATGTTTCCGGAAGAATAGTCGTACTGGAAATTTCGCGTATGTCCGAGCGGATTGGTTGAGGTCGCGACAAACAGATTGGGAGTATCATACGAATAACTCGTCGCATTTCCTCTCGCATCCGTTTCCGCGGTAATCAGCCCGTACGTGCCGTCGTATGTTTTAGTGGTGCTGGCGTAGGACGAACCGGAAATAAGTTTTTCTTCTTTGGTGGAATTGCCTTTGTCAAAATATCCGAATGAAAGTCCGTCATAATACCATTTCGTATCTTTTGCCGTGTTGCTTGAATAGTCCGTTACGAGTTCGCGGGACGGCAAAGAAATGACACTGTTTGTGGAACTTGCCGCATAACTGTACGCGTACGTCGCTTTGTCGGTTCCCGCATCGGTAAACGAGCCGTCATTGCTTCCGCTTACTTCTCCCCACGTAATTTTTTCGGACAAATTTCCCGTGTCATCATCGTACGAATACGTTTCCGCTTTGTCTTTGTGCGATGAATTCCCGTCAAAGTTTTCTTCGGTTGTCCGCGCAAGTTTTACGAAGGTGGAGCTGGCGGTAATATCATATTTATCCCACTTGTTTACCGTCAGCGAATACAGGTTTTCGTCGTTGTCGTATTTTTCAATACGATACGGCTTATTCATTTTTGAAATATGGTCTTCGTATTTCCCGCCGTAATCATTCGTGGTCGTTCCTTGGTGATAGTAAGTTTTGGTAACATTCCCATCATCGTCCGTTTTTGTAATCTTCGCGAAGCCGACGAATTTGCGATCAAACATTTCGTCCGTGTAATATAGCCCATCGGAATAAGCGTATGTTGTTGTTGATATCTCTCCTCCCAGCCCCGGGTCGGTAACTATGTTTTCCACCACATCAAAATTGAACTGGAGGTTCGGGTTTGGCTGTGTTTGATCATCGGCAAGCTCTGCGGTATGAGCATATTCCGCGGTCGTTATTGCGCCTTTCTCGTTCGCAATGCTCGTTAAAAGGTCGGCTTTTACTCCGTCCTTAACCCATACTGTTTGAGTTTGATGATAATCCACATATATCCACCGCCTGTTTTTAATAACATCCGGAAGTCCATCGCCGTTGACATCGTCAATACTCACTCCGAGATCTTCATTAGATTGAGTTATGCTGGTTGGGAAAGCTGAGGATGTTTGCCCCCATCCCGATCCGGTATTTTTGTACATCAAGCCTTCATTTCCAACAATGTCAATGAGGTTATCGCCGTTTATATCTGTAAGCCTGTATCCTGCATCGCCGTATGCACCTACAAAATTTACCGGAGGAACAAATCCCGCCGTTTCCTCCCATGAGTGTCCGACATTCAGGTACACGGCATGTTTGGCCAATCCGGTATCGCCACCGACGGAATCTCTGGATACGAGTACGTCCGCAAGCCCGTCATTGTTGACGTCAACGATGCGCACTCCTATATCGCCGCCATACGTTTGCACGAGCGGCGTCGGAAAATCCCACAGCGAATCGTAAACAAACTCTTTTCCGTTATTTATATACGTGCCCGAATCTCCGGTGATGTCGGCAAGTCCGTCGCCGTTCACGTCAGTAAGGCGAACGCCGAGATCGTAAGAATACATGGAAAAGGTATCGGCAAAAGATATCGGAGGAGTCCAGTCGGATGTGGATGTCCATCCGCCTGCACCCCCCAAATATACCGCTTTGTACGATGGGCGAGGATTTCCGGGAATAGTTCTGGACACAACTTGGTCAACATATCCGTCGCCATTGATATCGCCAAAGCGAAGACCCATATCAAAAGGGACGGCGAACGGTTCGGGAGAAGCATAGCCTGTCGTTGTCGCCCATGTTGAGCCGGTATTGAGGTAACTATGTTCCCAATTCTCTCTCCCGCTCCAAATCAGGTCGGGCAAACTGTCCCCGTTGAAATCAATAACCCTTCCGCCTCCATCTTCGCCGACATCTACAAAATACTGCCCGCCGGTCAATTGCCACTTGCTTGAATCGGTATTTTCCGTCCAATGATTCGTGCTTGCGGAATAACCGAATTGCACGGCGGGAAGCGTCGTTGTTCCTTGTCCGCTATCCCAACCGGATTCTTGTATGGCGAAAAAAAGAGAACGAAGCCCGTTATCTCCCGCGGTGTATGAAAGAACATATCTATGAGTGATCTCTCCACTCGTTCGGACAAGAATTTCTTTTTCGCGTCGTTTGGTAACAACCGGAAAACCGGAAGCGGATGAAGTCGCTATATCATTTCTGTCTTCCCGTAAAAATTCAATTTCAAATATTCCCGTACTGCTCGCATTATTCGTGTATGAAACGGTTTCGGGGTAAATTTGTCCGGCATCCTTATAATAGGAATAATCAACGGAATTTCCATTGGTATCGCGAACTTCCTCAACCATCCATTTGTACACCTCTTCGCTATCGGACGGATTATCTTGTCTGGCATCGGCGGAATATCCGAATTGATACGTATTTCCCGATTTGGTCGTAATAAGCCACGCGTTATTTTCAAAACTGTACGAATTGAAAGAGTCGTTCTCAACTTTTGCGCGATAGGTGGTGGTGGATGTTTGCACCAATTCGCCATCCAAGCTGGAAGTGAAATAATTGTCCGAGAGTATCGTTTCCGTTCCTCTTTTATTTATCCGTTTGATAAAAGGAATAGTATCGGACCATCCGCTTCCGAATATTGAATTTTCTTTGTTTTGGCTGTTATATTGAAGCGTCAATTCGGGCTCCATTCCGTTTCGTCCATGCGGTACGCTTATGCGATATTCGTACACGAAGGCTCCGGTGCTTTCATCGCTTTTTGCCAATTGTTTTTCGGAAATCGCCATATCAGTCGGTCGCGGAGCAAACTCCCCTTCTTCGTCCATCATGGATTCTGTTCCGACGGGCTGTTCAACCGGTTCCTCATTCGTTTTTAGAAAATCATCGGTCGGTATCATTTCTGCAGATTCACTCGGAACAATGGCGGTAGAGCTATCGGAAGAAGCGGTTATTGCCGCTTCCAGCGTTGACGTATCAAGAGGCGGGGCGGGAGAGTCGGCGGGCGATATTTCAACAGGAACTTGAATGTCCGCCGCCTCCTGGATTGGCTCCGCAATCGCTTCTTGCGCAAAGACCTGAGAGAAAGGAAAACCGACGGAAAGATTAACGATGGTAATAAGGCTCACGAAAAACTTTTTCATGCGAATCATGGCGATAAAAAAATTAAAATTGCTAAAAAATAAAATGCAAAAAATTTTGTTTGTATCGGATGGTATCTCGCTTATAAAAAACTTTCTTTACTATCTATTATAGCAAATTAATCATAAAATTTTTATAAAGTTTTTTATAATATTTAAGCCATATTTGAAGCCGTTTTTTTACGTATTGTGAGTTGTCCACAAGCAATACCATCTCTGATTAACCGCTTCTTTTGATTTTTAGACACAGACAAAAATCGCTACGACGCGGATCCCCGCATTCGCGAGGATGACAGACGGGAAGTTTTCGGGTTCGGGTTTTGCAAGCTTGACGAACTCGTTACTCGCCCTCCGATCTTTTTTGTATCCTTACTTGGAAGGATTTTTCTTGGTTTGATTTTTCAACGGATACGGGGATGTGTTTTTTTTGTTC
>JBAYGK010000059.1:0-8062 GCA_041666665.1 Minisyncoccota bacterium | reverse complement strand
GCGGAAATCGGAATGACAACGGAGGAAATAACATCAGCCAGAACCAGAGAGTTCTTTGCCGTTTGGGCATTATGGGGCATCCCATTCGCCATCGCCATTGCCGTTGTTTCAAGCAGAATCATACGGTACATCGTTATCGTTGCGGGCGGTTTTATTGCTCACGCTGTCATCGTTTCAGCGATATGCGGAGCAAAATTTTTTGAATGGGCATTAACAATGTTATCTTTGCCCATAATAATGAAGAGGTGGTAACACAAAAGAAGTGGGGCGGATTTATTCCGCCCCTTTATTTTTTACTTGTTTTTCACTTGGACGTCCGACGTCCAAGTGAAAAGGTCTTTAGGATAGACTCTGCTTCCCTGCCGTTTTCGGCTTCCATGAGTTTCATTCTTAATTCTTTTGCGCCGGGGAAGCCTTCTATGTAGGCTTTGTAATGTTTCTTCATAATCGCGAAGTTCTTTACCCTGAGCTTGCCGAAGGGGTTTTCCCCAAAAAGTTCTTCAAAAAGATAGGTGTGTTCAAGAAGCACCGCAAATTTTTCTTCGCGCGTCGGTTCATCTTTTCTGCCCGAAAACAGCCACGGGTTTCCGAAAATTCCGCGTCCGATCATTATTCCTTCGCAACCGGTTTCTTTCGCTTTTTGTCTCCCCTCCTCCAAAGTTTTGATGTCGCCGTTGCCGATGATAAGCGTTTCGCTTTTCATTTCATCGCGAATTTCCACGGCTCGCGCGATATGTTCCCATCTTGCGGGGACATCCGACATTTCTTTTTTGGTGCGCGCATGCAGGGTAAGCGCGGCAGGTTTCGTTTCAAGAAGCGCCGGCAACCATGTTTCCAACTCATTCTTATTGTAACCGATGCGCGTTTTTACCGACACCGGCATACCGCCCGCGCCTTTCATGGTCGCTAAAATTATTTCTTGCGCAAGCCCCGGCGTTTTTATGAGCGAAGCGCCCGCGCCTTGTTTTTGGATATTTCTTTCCGGACAGCCCATGTTAATATCAATGCCGTCAAAACCGAGTTCTTTTATGAATTTTGCCGTCTTTTCAAAATTTCCCGGATGCGCGCCGAATACCTGAGCGACTATCGGGCGTTCTTCTTCCGCGTAATTTAAGTTGTGCATAAGGTGCTCGCGCCCGATACTCTGGAGTCCGTCGCACGCAACGAATTCCGTCCACAAAACATCCGGTTTGCCGTACTTCGCGACAACATGCCGAAAAGCCGCATCGGTAACATCCGCCATCGGTGCAAGCGCAAAAAAGGGTTTTGGAAGTTTTTGCCAAAAGTTTTTTGACATGTCTACAATGGTACAGTATTTACTTCAAAAAAACAAAGGCACCCAATAATGAGCGCCTTTTTCTTGTTTAGTGCGGTATAAACATATCCGCAAAACGTCCGATGGAATATCCGGCGATAATCGCCATTCCCGCCAACAAAAAGATGGTAAGCCCCGCCATGAATGGATTTTGTTTTGTGTATCTGCTGGTAATCACTCCGAGGAGAAAAAGACCGAAAAGCGTAATGCCCGCCGAAACATATATCCCGGTTCCAACGGGAAAAAAGAAATACGGAAGCAGTGGAATGGAGCCACCGGCAAACCATGCAAAAAACATGGCGATTGAATTTTTAATCGGATGTGATTTTTTTTCCGGAACGATGGAAAGCTCCCGATATGCCATTTCATTCAACATGAGCGTATCATCCCCTGATGCGCACTCGGCCATCTTTTCCGCCATATCTTTTGGCCAGCCGCCTTTCAAGAAATACGTTTCAATTTCTTTTCTTTCTTCTTTTGGACTTCGGCTGATTTCCGTTTGTTCCTCAAAAAGCATGCGCTGTTGCATTTTTCTCTCCGTTCCGAGAGATGTAAAGGTTCCAATTGCCATGGAAATCGCGCCGATGGCGATAATCGCCGTCCCGGAAAGAAGCACGACAAAATGATCGTTCGTTCCGACGGCAATGCCGGTAAGCGCTCCGATAACCGAAACCATGCCATCCTGCATTCCGAAAACGATTTCGCGCCCGTAGAGATAGGCGGGACTGTGATGGTGAATAAAATCGGAATTATGATTATAATGAAACTTTTGTTCTTTCATGTTGCCTTTCCTTAGAGCCTCTTCCCGCAGGGTCTTAATAAGAATTAATTCTTTTCAAAGAATATCACATAAACGGATAAAACAAAAATCTCAAACATTCTTATGTTTGAGATTTATATTTCATGCTTTATGTTCCCGTCTTTTTTAGCTCTTCTTCCGTTAATTCCACCGTCATTCCGGTTTTGATTTCTCCGCTGATTATTTTTTGCGCGATTATTTTTTCTATTTTTTCTTTCACCGCTCTTGACATCGGACGTCCGCCGAAGAGAGGATCAAGGCCTTCATTCACAAGCGCCTGAATCAGCGGTTCGTTCACGACGAGATCTATGGATTGCTCTTCTTTAAGCCTCTTTCTCAGATTTTCCGCCATGATGCGCGCCACTTCGGTAATATCTTTTCTTTCAAGAGGATTGAACAGAATTACTCCGTCAAACCGATTTATGAGTTCCGGTTTGAGTATTCCTTTTTTGATGATGGAATCCACGATAACTTGCCGAAGCGCGTGAATGCTTTCGCCGTGCGTGATTGATTCATACATAAGATCCGAACCGGCGTTGGAAGTGGCGATAAAAATGATATTTCTGACATTGACCCGATGTCCGCCCATGTCGGAGAAAAATCCTTCGTCCAAAACTTGAAGAAAAAGATTTTGCACATCCGGACTTGTTTTTTCAAACTCGTCCAAGAGAAGAACTCCGTAGGGGAAATTTTTGACCAGCATGGAAAGGTTGCCGGGTTTCCCCGATTCAAACGAACCGATAAGACGCGCGAGAGAATCCGCACCTTGATATTCCGACATGTCCAACCGCGCCATTCTTTCCTCGTTCTCAAAATAAATGGCGGCCAAGGCTTTTGCCGTTTCGGTTTTTCCGACGCCCGTCGGACCCAAAAAGAGGAACGAACCGATTGGCTTCTTCGGGTCGCGAACTCCGGCGCGCGAACGGCGCATCGTATTGGCAATGGCGACAACCGCATCATTCTGACCCACAATCCTTTTGTGAAGTTCCGTTTCCAAATTTTCAAGTTTTGATTTTTCGTCCGCCTTGATTTCTCCAACCGGTATTTTTGTTTTGAAACGAACGTAATCAAGAACGATATTTTTATCAATGAGTTTGGCTCCGTGCTGATTGGCAAAAGAAGGGATTTCCATCAGCAAATCGGTCGCTTTGTCGGGCATTACTCCTTCGGTTATATAGTTCTCGGCGCTCCGCAGTATTTCAACTATCGCCGGATAGGTAAAAAATATGCCGTACTTTCTTTCAAGCATAAGCGCGCCGTCTTCAAGCAGGGTGATGACCTTGGAATTTTCCGGCTGTTTCACTTTTATCACTTCAAAACGCGTTGCTATCTCTCCGTTGGGCGCCAAAACACGATGATATTCTTCCGTCGGCGACATAATGATGATGTGTATTTTCGGAGACAGAAGGTAGGGATTCATGATGTCAATAACGTCCACCCCGAGAGAACGCGCCCCCAAAACAAAAGAAGAAAAATGATCAAACGCCAAAATAATATTGCCCGCTTTCACCGCCTCATTCAAAAGCCGTATCAGCTGTTGTTCAAGAATCCCTTTTTCTTTCGCGGTTGCCATGAGTAAATTGGAATCAACCAAAAGCACCCGCTGATCCAAGAGCGACGGTGGCGCGCCGCGCGAATCTATGCGGTACGCAAACTCATACACGATATCAAGAACTCCAACACCGTCGTCGCCCACCAGCATGATATTGGATTCTTTTCCTTTTGAAAGCGTGTTTTCCACTTGATTCACCTCATCTTCCCAATGAAGTTCTTTCTCCGAAGGTGCGGCGCCACCGATGGTGATTTCGCGCGAATACTTGTTGATCATGTAGGTATTTCCGAAAGAGAAATCGCGCCCCAAAGAACCGAGCTTTTTCAAATTATCGCGGCTCCACCACCGTTCTTTGAATCGCCGGTCTTCGTCCGATTTGACCGCCCATTTTACCGCACCCAAAAAATCTTTCTCGCCCACGCCGGAACGAAACAAAAAATCCGAAAAATCCGGATAATTCTTAAAAAGAAAAACGGCAAAATCTTCCATGTCTGAAATGGAATTGTCGTGCATATCCTCAAGCGTCAACTCCAAAACATTGGAACGTCCCTCAAGAAAAATTTGAATATCATTGGAAAGCAATCCGCATCGGACGAGTATTTCATAACCGAGAATGGAATTGAAAAAAGATTTTATAATGTCCCCGTTTTGCGTGTAATAAAAAACGCTTGCCACTTCAGAAGACATTTCGTACGATTCTCCCGCCACATCTTTCCCGCTTCTCTTTTTGATCTTGTACGCGCGATTATGAAAATATACGGCGCGATAAAAACTTTCCAAAAGAAAAACAAAAAGCCAGAACGAGAAAAGCAAAAGAAACACCCCGCCCACCCGAAGCGATATCTTGAGAAAGGCCGTGGCGTAAGCATTTTGGTCCGCGGGAATCGTCCTGTTAAAAACGGACAGCGAGAAAAAAATCAGAAAAAAGAACGACATGGAAGCAAAAAGCGCACCGATAAATTTATGGCGCAGGGCGTGCGGGAAAATTTCCTCAAGAATAAGCAGGGGGTACACCTGCAAATCTTTCATCTTTTCTTGTTCTTGTTTATCCATAAATGATCAAGCTAAGACCTAAAATAATAAGCGCGACGAAGAAAGCGGGCATGACCGTCCAAACAGCAAGAACGATAACTCCGGCGAGAAACACAATAGATGCGAAAAACAAGCCCACGCAAATAACGATGAACCGCGTTCCCGCGCCGACAAAGCGCATGAGAATATTCACTATCCACGTTTCCGCCGCACGGCCGATGTCAAACCCCGCCGGATATTCTTCCCCCATGCGCTTCCACGGAGAGAAGAGGGTTCCGAGAAGAAGATTGATGGAAAAGAAATTAAAAACGAACCAGACGAAATTGAGCCAGACGTGATAAATGTCCGCATACGCCTGACCGTAATGCCAAGTGAAATAATGTTCCGCGAGAGAAAAGACTTTATTCTTCATATGCTAAATTATAACATATACCGGGGCCGAAAGAAAAACATAAGAGTGAAAAAGCAACGTACCTGCAGAGACCGCGTTTGTTTTTTGTTTTCAACCCGCAACCGCCATTTCAAAATCCGGCATTTCAACGGTAACCGTACTGCTCGCAACATCTTCCTCCGCAGGTGTTACTTCCGCGTCCGCCGCATTTTCCGCGGGAAGCGTTTCAATTCCTTTTTGCTTGTAATAAATCTTGTTTCCGAACCGAAAATCAACATATTCCAGATCCGCGCATTTATCCGCACCGGAAATTTTCTTTCCCCATTCGGAAGATTTGAAAACCGCTTCCATATTTGATTTGAGGGGCAAAAATTCTTGATCGGCGTTGAATACTATTTTACAGCCGGAATCCGCGAGCAATTCGGCGCGTTCATCGTCTCCCAAAAAAATCTCAACCGTTTTTTTGCCGTATTTTCCGAGCATGGCGCGGAGGTCAAACACTTTTTTAAAAAAATCGGCCGAAATGAAATTGCGCCCCACGGGATTGCCTCCTTGCAAAAGCCCTTTCCCGTAAAACTTAAAATACGCATCGCCGGAAAAATTCGGAGACTCGTCAAATACATATCCGGTTTTATCCATATAAAAACATCCGGGGTCTGTCGTCGCCCGGTTTTTTTCCGTTCCGCACCACAGCGCTTCCGGCTCTCTTTCGGATAAAGAAATAAGGAGAGCGTTGTCCTCCAAAGAAAGTTCCACGGAATTCGCGCGGGGAAATGCGGAGGATATCTCGTTTTGTATCGTTTTTTTCGGATACAAGAGCGTATTTGCGCGAGGAAACAGAAAAAAATAATTGCCGGAAAGATTTTTTTGCGCAATGGCGCGCAGTTCGCCCTCGGAAAGCACTTTATTTCCGCTCACTGAAATTTTATTGATTTGAAAAGACGGATGCGAAAAAACCCAAACGATTGAAAAACCAACCGAAACAACGCACAAAAAAACCAGCGTTGATTTTATAATCAACCTTCTCTTTCGTTCTTTCTGTTTTTTTGCGGAAGGTATGGCGTGGTACATTTATAAATAGAAAAATATGAAAATAGAAAAAGAGAAAGATTCTTATCGTCGTCGTAATCTTTCTATTTTTCTATTATTCCTTTTTTTATCGCATAATCGTTTCTTTCCCATCCATTTTTGCAATGCTTTCGGAATTTTGATGGAACCGTCCGCCTGCTGGTGATTTTCAACGAGAGGAATGAGGGCTCTCGGAAAAGCGAGGGCGGTATTGTTGAGCGAATGCGCGAATTGAAGTTTGCCGTCGGCGTTTTTATAGCGAATGCCCAATCGCCGCGTCTGAAAATCGTGGAAGTACGAGCAGGAATGCGTTTCGCGGTATTTCTTTTCGGAAGGAACCCACGCTTCAATATCGTATTTCTTCACCTGACCCTGTCCCAAATCGCCTCCGCAATTGATGACGACGTGATACGGAATCTCCAGAGCGCGCAAAATATCTTCGGCATTTTGCCGAAGTTCTTCGTGAAGTTCCACGGATGTCATGTGGCTCGCTTCGCAAAGAATCACTTGTTCCCATTTCATAAATTCATGAACGCGCATCAAGCCTTTGGTGTCTTTGCCCGCGGCGCCCGCTTCACGCCTGAAACACGGGGAAAACGCAAGCATCTTTATCGGAAACTTCTCGGCGGGAATGATCTCGTTCATATAATACCCCATCGCGGCCACCTCTCCCGTCCCCGCCAAATAGGTCGCATCTTGCGTGTGGTACGTATCTTCTTCCCCTTGCGGGAGATATCCCGTTCCCATCATGGTTTCCTTTTTTACATGCGAAGGGACGAACATCGGAGCAAATCCCCTTTTGGATAAAATTTCCACGACAAGATTCCAAACCGCGAGTTCCAAAAGCACGGCATCGTTCTTCAAAAAATATCCGCGATATCCGGCAACCTTTGACCCTCTTTCAAAATCAACCATGTTAAGATTGCCCATGAGTTCCGTATGGCTTTTCGGTTCAAAATCAAATTTCGGAATTTCTCCCCACGTTGAAACTTCCACATTATTAGCATCCGTTTCTCCTTCCGGTACGGAAATATCGGGGATGTTCGGGACGGAGAGCATGAGCGTTTGCCATTCTTTCATTATTTCGCGGAGCGTTTCTTCTTTCTTTTCCATCTCTCCTTTCATCGCTTTGGAATCGGCAACGAGGGCCGTCCGTTCATCGGGGGCGGCTTTCGGAATTTTGTCGGAAATATCATTATGATCGGCGCGCATTTTTTCAAGAGACTGGAGCGCCTCCTTGCGTTTGTCGTCAACTTCAAGGAGTTTTGCCACATCAAAATCAAGATGTTTTTTCTTCCCCGCAAGCGTTATCAAATCCGCATTCTCGCGGATGAATTTTATATCCAGCATATTTTTTTGTTTATTCAATTATATACCTATATAGTACCAATTTTCAGGCAAAACACCAAACAAAGTTGTACTCCTTGACATTTTATGCAATATTTGCTATTATTAAAAGCGGAAATGGAACACCAAATAATTGAAATTCTTTAAATACCAGAGGAGATTTGACCATGTCAAAAGAAAAAAAACGAGCCCTTAAGGGAGCCGTTATCGGAAAAACGTTTGCTCCGGACTTATTCTTGGGGATTGAAATCCATGGAGAATATTGTTGCGGCAAAAAAACAGTGCGCGTAAAAGAGATTGAAATTGCCGAAGACGCCGAGCGCGGCGGAGTGCGCAGAACAACGGTGGGAAAAGTCTACCGCTGTGGACATTGCGGCGGAACAAAAAGAGCATAACGATTCGGCTCAACGATAAAACAAAAGCCCGCAGGACGCGGGCTTTTTCTTTTTAGAACAAGTGATTTTTCCTAAAGACATCCAGTCCGCCGTTTTTCATGAAGTCAACAATTCTTCTATCCATGATGATGTGCCGTTTTTCAATTCTTTTCGCGAGCGTCAG
>JBAYGK010000058.1:0-8191 GCA_041666665.1 Minisyncoccota bacterium | reverse complement strand
ATGTTTTCATACACGCGAATTGTCTCAAAAAAACGGAAAAAACGCTTGCGCTACCGAACTATTACGACAATGCTATCAACCAAATTATTACGGTTATGACGCATATGCTAGAATTTACAACTGTGATTTTTTTATGGCTGGACAAACAGCCGAGAAAATGATATAGCAAAGTTAGAATTTGTTGATTGAAAAAATGGGCATAAAGCCCTCTTTGCTTACTATGCATAAAATGGGAGAAGAGAATGACAGACGAGAAAAAACCGACATTACAGAAAGAAAAAGAACGGTGGGAAAACGAAACGGTTGCTCCGGCGATCAAAAAATTTCCCGAACTGAAAACGTATTTTACGACTTCGTCCGGATTGCCGGTTGAACGCGTATATATTCCGACATACGAAGACCCGAGTTATATGAAAAAACTTGGTTTTCCCGGGGAATTTCCGTTTACTCGCGGGGTTCAACCAACCATGTATCGCGGACGTTTGTGGACGATGCGGCAATATGCCGGATTTTCCACCGCGGAAGAAGCGAATAAACGCAACAGGTATTTATTGGAAAAAGGGGCGACCGGACTTTCCGTCGCCTTTGATTTGCCGACGCAAATCGGTTATGACAGCGATGATTCGGTTTCTCGCGGAGAAGTCGGGCGCGTTGGAGTGGCGATTGATACGGTTCATGACATGGAGAGGCTTTTTGACGGCATCCCGCTTGATAAAGTTTCCACAAGCATGACGATAAATGCGACGGCGCTGGTTTTGCTTGCGATGTATATCGCGGTTGCGGAAAAACAGGGAGTCCCTCTTTCCGCTTTGACTGGAACGATTCAAAACGACATCTTGAAAGAATATTTCGCGCGGGGCACGTATCGTTTTCCGCCGAAACCGAGTTTGCGTTTGATTAGCGACGTGTTCGCTTTTTGCGGAGAACATATTCCGAAGTGGAACACTATTTCCATCAGCGGATATCATATCCGCGAAGCGGGTTCAACCGCGGCTCAGGAAATCGGTTTTACGCTGGCGGATGCGATTTGCTATATTGAAACGGCACTCAAAGCCGGAATGAAAATAGATGAATTTGCGCCGCAACTTGCGTTTTTCTTTGCCTCTCACACGGATATGCTTGAAGAAGTGGCGAAATTCCGCGCGGCGCGCAGGTTGTATTCCCGCATTATGAAAGAACGATTCGGCGCGAAAGATCCGAAATCAATGATGTTGCGTTTTCATACGCAAACCGGCGGCGTTACTTTGACGGCTCAACAGCCCGATAATAATGTCGTTCGCGTAACGCTTCAAGCACTCGCGGCGGTTCTCGGCGGCACGCAATCGCTCCACACGAATTCAAAAGACGAGGCGCTCGCATTGCCGACCGAAAGTTCGGTGAAATTATCTCTGCGCACACAGCAAATTATCGCTCTGGAATCAGGCGTGACAAGCACGATTGATCCTCTCGGCGGTTCTTACTACATTGAGGAATTGACCGACCGATTGGAAGCTGAAGCGGAAAAAATCATTCAAAACATAGATGATATGGGCGGAATGGTTTCCGCAATTGAGCGGGGCTATCCTCATCGGGAGATTGAACACGCGGCGTACGCTTACGGAAAATCCGTTGAAAGCGGAGAGCATCCGATTGTCGGCGTCAATAAATTCGTTGAAGAAGCATCCGCGAAAGTTCCGCTTTTTTCGGTTCCGGAAGGGACGGAAAAACGGCAAATTGAATCGCTCGCGCTCGTAAAAAAAGAACGCGACAACAAAAAAGTTGCCGAAGCTCTCGCGCTGGTTGAAAAAACCGCTCGCGGTACGGAAAACTTGATGCCCGTCATTCTTGATGCGGTACGAGCCGAAGCGAGTTTGGGAGAAATATGCAATGCGCTTCAAAAAGTGTTTGGCGAATATACTGAAAGTTTTGTTTAAAATCAAAAATCCCATGTCAAGGCGAAACCTTGACATGGGTATTGGAGGGAAAAGTATGAGTTTGGTCACAACAAAAATGGAAGGATTCGTCGGCACGCTTACGTTGAATCGCCCCGAAAAATTGAATTCTTTAAGCGAGGCTTTGGTGGAAGATATTATTTCCGCCCTTGATGATTTTGAAGAAAAAAAAGCGCGGGCGGTTGTCATTCGCGCGGAAATGGGAGGAAAAGGAATTTTCTCGGCAGGGCATGATATTACCGAATTGCGCGGTCGCGGATATGATCCTCTTGACCCGTTTGATTCTCTCCGCTTGCTGATTGAGGCGGTAAAAAATACCACTTTCCCGACCATTGCAATGATAGACGGGAAAGTATTCGGCGGCGCGAACGAACTCGTTTCGGTGTGCGATATCGTTATCGCTTCCGAAAATGCCAAGTTTTGTTTTACTCCGGCGAAAATCGGCGTACCGTATGATATTGAAGGATTGCAGAATATGGTAAATGCCGTCGGACAAAAAGCCGTGAGGGAAATGATATTTACCGCGCGCGAATTTTCCGCCGAATGGGCGGAAAAACACGGATTGGTAAGCCGGGTGGTTCCAAAAGAACAGCTTGAAAAAGAAGCGTACGAAGAAGCGGAAGATATTGCAAAAAAAGCTCCGCTTGCTCACATGGCGAATAAATACACACTGAACGCCATAGCGGAAGCCACGCTTCCTTTGTCCGCTTCGCAAGAAAGCCAAGTGGAACGATGTAGAAAAATCGCCTATTCCAGCGCCGATTACGAAGAAGGCTTGAAAGCCATCAAAGAAAAACGCGCACCGGTTTTTAAAGACGAATAATTTTTTTTCCAAGGTCAGACCTTGGAAAAATAGAGAGCCATATACAGCTCTTTTTAACCCTCCGATTTCGGAGGGTTATTTTTTTTGACCCCGTTAGAAAATTAATCGGTGTTTATTGCGATTATTTTTCGTGGATTGGCGATTCCGGTTTTTTGTAAAAGCAGAAAAGTCTTTAGTTCTAGCGGGGTTGACACAACAACTGAATATGGTATTACTAATTCAGGAAACATTGTTTTTGCCTTTGGGGGTACTTTGATATGACAGAGAATACAGAAAAGAAAAATCCGATTCGGTTGCTTATCGGCAAAGTCGGGCTTGACGGACATACTCGCGGCGTGTACTACGTGGCGCATATTTTTCGCGATGCGGGATATGAAGTGATTTATCCCGGACTGCGGCAAAAACCGGAACAAATCGTAAACACGGCGATACAGGAAGACGTGCAAGCTATCGGTTTGTCGTTTCTTTCCGGAGCGCATATTCCGTTGACGCAAGAGGTTCTCCGCTTGTTAAAAGAGAAAGAAGCCGAAGATATTCCGGTTTTTTGCGGAGGAGTGATTCCCGATGACGATATTGCAACGCTCATAAACATGGGGATTAAACTTGTTTTCACCCCCGGTACATCGGATAAGACCATTATTGAAAAAGTAACGGCATTGCTCGCGGGCGATTCCCATGAAGGCGCGTAAAAGCATTGCGGAATTGATTGATGATATTCGTTCGGGCGGGGCGGTGAAGATTCGCTCCGCGGCGCGATTGATGACTTTGGCGGAAGAATCGTCCGCGAAAACGATAGAAATTTTGTCCTCGCTCGCGGGCGATTCAATGCCGCGGATTATCTTCGGGATAACGGGCGCGCCCGGATCGGGAAAAAGCTTGCTTACCGGACGTTTGATTGAAGAATTTTGCAAGCGGTATCCGGAGCGAATGATTGGTATCATTGCCGTTGATCCATCCTCTCCTTTTTCGGGAGGAGCGATACTCGGCGATCGGATTCGCATGATGCAACACGCGAGCGATGAAAAAGTGTTTATTCGTTCGCTTGCCACGCATGGACAAGTCGGCGGTGTCACCGAAGGCACGCGAGGGGTTGCCGCTATCATGGGCGCGCTCGGTTGCGATATGGTTATCGTGGAAACCGTGGGCGTCGGGCAAATGGAATTTGCGGTTCGCGAAGTGGCGGACACGGTCGCGATTGTGCTTGCACCCGGACAAGGCGACACAATCCAATTTTTGAAAGCCGGACTTATGGAAATCGGCGACATGTTCATCGTCAACAAAGCCGATCGTCCGGATGCCGCGCAATTTCATGCGCAATTATCTAATGCTTTGCCTTTGCTCGGCAGGGAAGACCTCAACGCACACCTCGTGAGCGCGCGCGACAACGTCGGCATATCAGGTTTTTTGGGCACTCTTGAAGAAGTTTTTGTCCGCGACCATAAACAGTGGGAAACCGCTCGCCAAAAATATCTGGAGATGCTCGTAAAACGCGCCATTCTCTCCGAAGCGTCCAAACGATTGGAAATTGTTCTTGAAAAACAAGAAAATATAACTCAAAAAATATTGAAAGGAGAAATATCTCTTTCTTCTTGCCTTGAAAATTTAATCAAGAAATTGAAATAACTCGCCGGAACAGCAACCCTGTTCCGGCATTTTTCTTGCCCGGCGTCGTTACACAATCTCCAATTAGTCACTTCATCTTTGGTTTTTCCTGCACTGACCGAAATTGCTACCCCAAGGTCTCTCCTTTTCCCGGAATATTTAGAGGTCGCACCTCCAAGGGGAGGAACGACCTCCAAATATTCCTCCTTAAGGAAAGACCTTTGTCCGCAATTTCTTGAAATATAAAGAGGTTGGTTGGATATGGTATTACTTTATAAACTTGATAAACTTGATAAACTTGATAAACTTTAAACCATATGATAACCATAGATGATTTTAAAAAGGTGGAAATAAAAATCGGCGAAATACTTTCCGCGGAAAAGGCGGAGAATGCCGATAAACTGCTCAAGCTTTCCGTTGCGTTCGGAGAGGAAACGCCGCGTCAAATCATTTCGGGCATAGCGATGTATTTTCCGGACATTTCCGTTTTGGTCGGGAAAAAGTGCGCTTTTGCGACGAATCTGGAACCTCGCACGATACGCGGACTGGAAAGCAACGGCATGATTCTCGCCGTCAGCACTTCCGACGGAAAGTTTTCTTTGCTTGAAACAAATGGCGACATACCGGCGGGAGAAACAATCAAATAATTTCTAATTTTCAATATCTAATTTCTAAACGAACGAGTAATCGGTGTTTTTAAACATTCGGATTTTTATTGGAAATTGGAAATTAGATATTGGAAATTTTGTATTTGTGCATATCTCCTTTTCCTTTGTGCGATATTTTCTGTATAATGTAAGAGTAACGTATGTCATCCCAAAAGTTTTTTAAACGTTTTCCCGTTCCGTATTGCATGAACGTGGACGGCGTTGGCGTGGATCTCTCGGAGGTATCTCTGCGGTTTATTAAACTTGCGCCGAAAAGGGAAGGATTTGAACTGCGCGATTTTGGCGAATACCCCATACCCGAGGGAACCATTTCTCTTGGGCAAATAAAAAAACCCGATGTCTTGAAGGAGATTTTATCCCGCTTTAGAACAGAACACGCCATACGGTTTGTTCATTCTTCGTTGCCCGAATCCCTCGCCTACCTCGCGGAAATGGATATTCCCGCCGTTAAAAACAGCGAATTATACGAGAGTCTGGAGCTTCAACTGGAAGAGTATGTCCCCATCAGCGTTGCGGATGCCGCATTTGATTACAACGTCATCGGAAGCAACAAAAACAAACAAGGAACGATAACCGTTGTGGCTTCCGTTGTTCCGAAAGAAATTGTTGTTTCATACGCCGACGTTTTTGCTTCGGCGGGAATCACCCTCCTTTCTTTGGAAACCGATTCAAGCGCTTTGGCTCGTGCGGTAATACCAGATGGAAGCACCGAAACCTCCATGATTCTTGATCTCGGAAGAATAAAGACGGGGGTGTATGTTGTAAGCCATGGCGTTGTATTTTTTGTTTCAGACATAGATATCGGGGAAAAAGACATTGCCGCCGCTCTGTCAAAAGAATTGAATATTACTTCGGCTGAAGCAAAAGAGATGATAAGCAAGCTTCACGCAAACGAGGAGCCTTCGGAGGAAGCGTACGCCGCCATTTCGTCCGTTTTTGGCGATTTGAAAGAAGAAGTAAACAGGCACTTCATTTATTGGCATTCTTTTCGGGACAAGAACGGCGTAAAAAGAGAGCCGATCGGACGGATTATTCTTTGCGGTTCGGGATCATCCCTTTTCGGACTGGAAGAATATCTTATGGCGGAACTTCGGACGCCGATTGATATTGCGAATGTGTGGGGCAACGTCTTTTCTTTTGAAAAAGACATACCGAAAATACCATTTCAAGATTCGCTTCTTTATTCCACGGCGATCGGACTTTCTCTTTATTCAAAAGCATTTTAACGGGCGAAGAATTTTTTATGATCAATCTTTTGACGGCAACTGAAAAGCAAAAAATCAGAAAAGAGTACCACCTCCTCGTTTTTTCCATGTGCGTTCCGACGCTTTTCTTCGTTCTTCTCATCGCCATACTTTCATTTTTACCCTCCTTTTTTCTGACCACGACAAATTACCGAACGCTTTACGCCGAATCGCAGAGTACGGAAGTGGTTACCAAACAATCGCAGGAACAGGAAATGAAAAAAACAGTGAGCGACACCAACGCAAAGATTGCTCTTTTGAAAAAGCAAGACACAGCGGGCGACGTTCAAGGTCTTTTTCGCGAAATTCTTGAAAGCAGACCGTACGGAGTTTATATCACCTCTTTTTCTTACGGTGCCGCGGCGGCGGTCCGAGAAAAACAGTCGGCGGATACCTCTCCGAACATTATCGTGCGGGGAAAAGCGGAAAATCGCGCCGACCTTCTTTCATTTGCCGATGTTTTAAGGAAGAAAAAAAGTTTTTCTTCCGTTGATCTTCCTATTTCAAGCCTGATAAGCGGTACCAATTTGTCCTATGTTTTAAATATCGTCGTTGCCCGGTAAAATATCATGGATAAAAATAAAAAAATAAACAAGATTACGCTTCTTTTTGCAATAGCCGATATTGTTCTGATTTCATTGTACGGTCTCTTGTTTTTTACGGTGAAACAAACGAATGTTCAAACCGCTGAAATTTATTCTTCTCTTTATCGCAGAGCATCCGATAAGGGAATATTGTTACGGCTTGAAAAAACTCTCAAAGAAACAGCATCGCAAAGAGCTTTGTTGGACGACTATTTGGTGACGCCGTCCGAAACATTGACGTTTATTGAACAAATTGAAGATCTTGGCAAGAAATCTCAAACAGACGTACTTGTGACATCTCTTTCCAATCCTAAAAAAAAGGGCGACCCGTTTCTTCTGGACTTTACCGCGCGTGGCAGTTTTCAAAACATGAATCGTTTGTTTTCTCTTGTAGAGGCAATGCCTTTTCGCGTCTCAATAAAAGAAATCAGCCTGTCTGCGGAAGAGAAAGAAAAAGAAAGCGCACCGATATGGAACGCATCGTTTAAAATCGTTTTGGAAAGTTATCAAGGGTAACGAAGCGTTTGATAAACGACAGAGTTTTTTCCGAATCTTTTTATAGAATAAAAAAATGAAGAACATTTTATTGCAATTTAATCTTGGCCGATATACCGACAGAGATAAAAGCAAATGGTATCCCCATATAAGGCGCGATTGTGCCGTTATTTTTCTTTGCGGCGTTCTTTTGGCGGTGCTCGCGCTTTTTCTTCATTTGTTTTTGTATCTGGAAATGAAAGTTGACGGATTTTTTTCTCAACCGCCGAGCCTGCAAAAAAATACAACCGGAGTAATTGACCGGAATGGATTGAACGACGTGCTTGACAGTTTTGCAGAAAAAAAAGAGCGATTTGACGAAATCATGAGCAAATCCGTCGTTATTGCGGACCCATCAACAGGATCTGTGTTTGTTCCGGGAACAAAATCTTCACCCCCCGGCAATAAAAAGACTAACGCTCTTCTTTTGGATTAGCGCGTGCGTTCTTTGTTTTTTGCGCGGGTGGAATCATTGACTTTTGCGGTAAAAATAGATATTGTATGAGCTGATAAGAACCCCCTGTAGTTCAATGGATAGAACAAAAGCCTTCTAAGCTTTAGATGCAGGTCCGATTCCTGCCGGGGGGACTGGCGAAAGTAAAAAGTTAAAAGTAAAAAGTTAAAAGTTGACGACGGACGGACGTGGCGATTTGGAGAAAAATTTAGTATATTTAAAAAAGAACGTTCGGGCGATTAGCTCAGTTCCCCCTGCGGGGATAAAGTCCGAGCAGCGCATTTACACTGCGAAGGTCAGGGGTGAGGAATGGGTAGGGACCCGTTCCGCAAGACTTTCTTCTAATATTTT
>JBAYGK010000057.1:0-8288 GCA_041666665.1 Minisyncoccota bacterium | reverse complement strand
TGACTACAAACTACTGACTCGTTTTGTTTATGTCTTTTCAACTTTTCTTCTTCCCGAACCCATGGTCTTTCTGACGTTTCCGCGCACCGTTCGCGAATTGGTCTTCGTTCTTTGTCCGCGAGACGGCAATCTTTTCGCATGGCGGGATCCGCGATAGCTTTTTATATCTTTCAACCGCTTCACGTTTCCGGCAACCAAACGCTTAAGATCCCCCTCAACTTTTCGGGATTCTATTTCTTTTCGTATCAGGGCTTCTTGTTCGGGTGAAAGATCATTCGGATGTGCTCCGAATTCAACTTTTGTACTTGTCAGAATTTTTTTCGCCGTTGTTCTTCCTATCCCGTAAAGAGAAGTAAGACCAATCTCAAGGCGTTTATTATCCGGTATGGTGATTCCTAAAATGCGCATAGTATTTTGTTTTTTGGAGAAATGAAGGAAAAGCGTAATTAATAAAATTTTGGTTCGCTTTTTTTGTTTTCTCGGTTATTATCCTTGTCTTTGTTTATGGCGAGCGTTATCGCATATGACAAAAACCCGACCCTCGCGTTTGACGGTCTTGCATTTCGGACAAATCTTTTTAACAGCTGCTCTTACTCGCATAAGTTTATAATAAAAAAAATAATAATTATAAAAAAATATTTCGCTCCGCCAGCCGACGAACCCCCCTTTGCTTCCCTTTCGGCAAAAGCAAAATTTACGCCATATCAACTCTATTGTCGCAGATCGCAATACGCAAAGGACATGAAACTACATTCTTTTTGTTATACGTCCTTTCCCGCCGTACGGATCAAGGGTTACATAGACACGATCGCCCACGAGAACTTTAATCCTGTGTATCCGCATCTTTCCGGACAAATAGGCAAGCTTTTCTTCCTTCGTGGAGTCTAAGACAACACGAAACAAAGTATTCGGCAAAGCCTCTATTACGGTACCGTATACGCTTTCTTCTTTCTCTTGTGAATTCATTTGCGTAAGTGCTCAATATGCTAGCATATTTTAGCTAAAATAGTCAAGCGTTTAATTAACCTTTAGTCAACAATCGTTTTGATAAATATCTTTTCCGTGTTTTTCGGGAAGGAGCTCCTCCAAAAAACGTTGAATTTCGGGGTTGCTTTCTCTATTCCCGTGAATTGAACCATGACGCCGGAGAATTCGCTTTTTTTCACGCCCGCAAGCTTGCTTTTGAAGGAGAGTTCATCTATCTCCCAAACGGCACTTGCTTTTCCGGAAAGCAAAAACTCCAAGGTGTCCGTTTTTTCCGGCGCGCTCCCTATCGGTGTTTTCCATACAAATCCCAATTTTTCAATATTATCAATTTTAATTCGTTCATCCGGTCCGACGGAAACGGAGGTTTGAACGATACTCCGGCTCAATTTCGCTTCGTCAAACAGTATGGCGTCAACGCTTCCTTTCAGAGTCATGGGAACATCCTTTTCTCCGGACTGTACGCTATCGTCAACCGTGTCGGTGAAAGTGAAAAACATCGCGTTCTCATATAAAACGGATCCCTTCGGTTTTTGGGCTTCCGCGTTGGCAATCAGTTTTTGTTTCAGAGTTGCCGTAAGAGAATTTTTTGCCTTCTCTCTGTCGTCATCCGAAATTGTTTTGATCAGCCCGTTTACTCCCCCTGTCATCGGCGTTTTTGAACGCGCATAAAATTTCGCAAAGCGCGGCGATCCTTTGAAACCGGGTATGGTGAAGTCAACCAATCCTATATTGTATTCCGGACCCGCCTCGTTTGCATACACCGTAACCTCTAAAGATCCCGGAACGTCTTTCCCGTCAATTTTTTTCATGCCCGGGACAAGAATCTGGCTGTCTATGCGATATATTTTCCCATCCGGAGTCTCAAAGCGCGTATTTTTTATAAGAACTTGAGATTGATTGTTGTAAGAATTGTAAACGACAATTTTTCCCGATGCTTTTTTGGAAACTTTTTTCTCCCCGGTCGGCGTCAATTTGACCGTTTCTTCGCTTGACAAGGTCATGGATTGAAAAGGAATGGCGTCCGAAGATTGTTGCATCGCCTGAAACTCCCGGTTATCAAGAGCCACTTCGGCATGCTTAAGCCGGATGGTGACGGTTGCCGAATAAAAAACAAATCCGTAGACACACGCAAAGATAAGCGCCGCAATCCCGAAAATCATCGCTCCCATTCGGAAGGTGCGGCCGAGCCGTTTCTTTTTGTCGGAGGTATACTCTTGTGAAAAACTTTCCCTCTCTTCGTGGCGTTGTTTCATTTTTTCAAATATCGGAGATTGCTCCATGACTTTTTCTTTCGTCTTTTCTTGAATGGAGAAATTTTTCGGCAAAGCTTCCTCCACATGAGCCATCTCCTTGGTGTAGGCGTTTTTTTGAACGGAAATATTCACGGGATTGCCTTGTTTTTCCATATCGGGAACGGCGCGAAACTTAACGGAGGAGTCGTCTTTTTCCAAAGGAGTAATGTCTTCTATTATTTTTTTGACCATAATAGTTAATTGCTTTGCTTATAATATATAATAAAGAAAAAACGAAAAAAAGCGTTTATGCTATGCGAATCTGTTGATAAAAAGCGATTCAATCATCAGGAAAGAATCCCGCTCCACCGCCGTTTCCGAATCGCAAAAAGAAGAAAGGAATGTCCCGTTCAAATGTCTGACATTAAAAACATTTCCGACAACGGAAAAAGACGAGGCCCCCGCATCCTGCAAACTCTCAACAAACCACTTTGAAACATCATCGTCGGCGGTAATAAAAATATCGCGCGGAAGCAATTCTTTTCTTCCGGAAATGGATCGGAGCGCATTTTGAAACGATGTTATCCATTCTTTGGCGGCCATATCAAGGGCTTTTTTTACTTTTTTGTCCTGATGGTCTTCAAGTTCTTCGTTTTTTGACATGTGGAACGAAGAGAGCGCTTCCTGAAAAGAGGAATCGGTTTCACTCGCTATCTTTCTGATAAGGAAATTTTTTCCCAATGGAAACGCGACGGTTTCCTGCATAACATTGTCGCGAACAATGGAAATATCGGAAACTTCCCCGGAAATATCCATGAACAAAAAACTCTTTTCATGAAAGATGTCGCGCAAGACGACAAAAGACGAAAATGGGAAAGAATTGAAATGCACTGAATGGGCGTGAAAAACTTTTTTGATCTTTTCCGTAATCGTTTGCACAATCTTGTTCGGAGAAATGCTTATGTATATCGCCGTTTGAAAATCCGTCGCTTCTTTTCCGAGAGGATTGCCCGTTTCATAACCGTTTAATTTTGTTTGTATCGTTTTTGTTTCAAGAATCACCGCGTCGCCGCCCATTTTCTTGATTTCTTGCGCCTTAAAAGCTTCTATTTCTTTCTCCTCCGTTTCTTTCAGCAAATCTTCGTTGATTTTAACGGGGGCGCCGAAACTTTTTTTTAATATCCTGGTTTGAGAAGCATACCATGGCGATGCAAAAAGACAGGAAAAAGTTTTTTCGGAATGAGGAGGCAATTTGACCGCGGAAATATCTTGCGCAACTTTTTCAAGCGTTTCAAGCATGGAAGAAACAAAGCGTTCAAAATGAAAATTTTCTTGAAACGCCATATCCCTGCGCACGCTATACAACATCTTCGGTTTTTGGGACGGGGACAACAAAACCGCCGCGCCGCCAACGCTTGAACTTCCTATATCAAAAATAACGGCTATTTTGGGTTTGCTAGAATGAAAAATGCTCATCTTGGACGGAAATGCCCGCATTTCCGTGTCTATATTATAGCACGAAATTGAAAAAAGCGGCTGTGCATAACGGGCGAACGAAGATTATGAATACCGATTATAGATTACAGATTTAAGATTACCGATTACAGACTGCCGATTTAAGAAAACATTCATTTTCACTTCAATACGTATTTGAGCAGAGCCATTCTTACCAAGAGTCCGTAATAGGCCTGTTTGAAATACACGGCGTGCGGAGAACCGTCCACCTCAGTCGCAATCTCGTCAACTCTCGGAAGCGGGTGCATGATGATGGACTTCTTTTTCATCTTGTTCGCCATCGCCCGATTGATAATATAGCGCCCGCGGTGCTTTTGGTATTCTTCATCCGATGCGAATCTCTCCTTTTGTATGCGCGTTTGATAGAGCACGTCAACTTGACCGACGACCGGATGCAAATCTTCTTCTTCAACATATTTCACTTTATGCTTGTCCAAATATTCTTTTATGTCGTTTCCGATGCGCAATTCCCTCGGCGAGACCAAGTGAATTTTTATTCCTTTATATTTTCCGAGCAGGTATGCGAGAGATCGAACCGTGCGCCCGTTCTTCAAATCGCCGACGAGCGCTATTTCAATGCCGTCAACTTTTCCAAGTTCGCGCTTGATGGTATACAAATCCAAAAGCGCTTGCGTGGGATGCTGTCCCGTGCCGTCGCCCGCATTGATAATGGGGACCGTTGCAACCGCGGCCGCGCGTTTTGAAGCTCCCTCCTGATAATGCCGCATGACGATGACATCGGCGTACCGGCCGATGATGATCGTGGAGTCCTCTATCGTTTCTCCTTTTGCCGCCGAAGAAAACTCTCTCGCGTTCTCGGTGGTGATAACCGAACCGCCGAGCCGAAGCATCGCCGATTCAAATGAAAACCGAGTGCGAGTGCTCGGTTCATAAAACAACGACGCCATTATTTTCCCTTTGAGGGAATTGTCTTTCTTCTTTTGAAGACGGGTGGCTGAAGCGAAAATTTCATCCAAAAATTTTTGATTGAATTCTTGCGAACAAATGATGTGTCTCATATTGCCAATCATTATACACAAAAAATGAAATTTAGCGGAGGACGGCTGTGGATAAACAAAAAAGGAGCGGGCTTGTCAAAATCGGTATTTTCTGATATAATGCGTGAGGAACATTCACCCTTTAACTTTTCTTTGAAAGGAGAAATACTATGGATGCGGAAAAAACAGCCCGCGAGCATGTTTTCAAGCGGCGCACTTTGTTAAAAAAGGCTTCTCGCAACGCGTATGCCTTCTTCCGGCTCTTCGTTGTATTCTTCGGCTTGTTTATCGCGGGTTTATATGCGGCAACGCCGAGCATCGGCATCGCTCTTGTGCCGGATTTTATGATTTATGTTTTCGGATTTAATCTTTCTCTTTTATGGCTTTCGGAAATGGTCTTCCGCATGACGCAGTACTCAAGCGATGTGTATTGCGACGATGAAGAGTGCGATATAGCCGCGGCTAAAAAAGAAACCCCGTTGTTTATACGGATTGCGTTGAACTTTCCGTTCCGCGGAATGCATTTGTCTTTGGTGGCAATATGGTCTGCCATGGCATTCTATTACGCCGTTCTTTCCGTGATCGCGATCATAGCAAAAACAAACGGAATAATTTGTCCCGACAATTTTCTTCTTTCGTTTCTCGTCGTGGGCGGCGCGTACGCTCTTGATTTTATCGCGAAAGGAGTTTTCGTTTTCAAGATTCCCGAACTTGGAAAATTCATGGCGAGAGTCGCCGGCGCGGCAATTGAATCAAGCGACAACTGGTTCGTCGCGTTTATAAAAAACATTTTCCGAATGGGTTTGAAATAAACCAAAAGTCCCGCCTTTATCGGCGGGGCTTCTTTTTGGATATCGCTTCTTACAGAAACTGTCCGCTCTGTACTATTCAATCACCGCCTTAATTCGCCTTACTCCTGCGGATACCGCTTCTTCTTTTACTATTTTAAAATGTCCAAGTTCGGCGGTATTCTTTACGTGCGGGCCTCCACAGAGCTCTCTGCTCCATTTTTTATCGCCCTCTCCTATGGTATACACCCGTACGATTTCGCCGTATTTGTCGCCGAACAAGCCCATCGCGCCCGTTTTTCTCGCCTCTTCAATCGGCAAGTCTTCATACTTGACGGGCAGAGCTTCTTTGATTTTTTCGTTCACCAAATCCTCAACGCGTTTTTTTTGTTCGTCCGTCATTTTCTCGCCGTGCGAAAAATCAAACCGCATCCTCTCGGCGGTAATATTGCTTCCCTTCTGATGAACATGCTCGCCGAGAACAACCTGCAAAGCCTTCTGCAACAAGTGCGTCGCCGTATGATAGCGAGTGGAAATTTCCGAAGTGTCGGCAAGCCCGCCCTTGAATTTTTGTTCGGAACCGACGGCGGAAATTTCTTTGTGTTTTTTAAATTCTGCCTCAAAACCTTTTTCATCAATGGAAATTCCTTTTTCTTTTGCTAATTCTTTTGTTACCTCTATAGGAAAACCGAAGGTTTGATACAAATCAAAAACAATTTTTCCTGATAAAACAGGTTTAGCTTCACCCAAAAAAGACCCTTTTTTGAGATTTGCAATATCCTCTGTTGGAAACCCCATCCATTCGATTTTTTCAAACTCTTTCATCCCTCGTTCAAGTGTCAGCCGAAATTTTTCCTCCTCTTTCTTTATTTCCTCTCTGATACGCACCACATCCGCCAAAAGATTCGGATACGCGTCTTTGTAAATTTGCACAACCGTTCCGACAAGCGTTTCAAGCCCTCCTTCCATTCCAAGTGAATGCGAAAGCCGTACCGCACGGCGAAGTAAACGGCGCAAAATATATCCGCGATCGGTATTTGACGGTGTTACGCCATCGGCGATCATAAAAACGGAAGTGCGCACGTGATCGGCAATGATTCGCTCCGCCCGCCCGTCGTTCGTCGTACTTTCGACTTTAGACTTTTGATTTTTTACTTTTGCGACAATAGGAGCAAGTAGGTCGGTTTCATAAATATTATCCACTCCGTTCACTACCATCAGGATACGTTCCAGCCCTGATCCCGTATCGACATTTTGTTTAGGTAATTTTGGATATTCATAAAACCATGATGGAATCGGTTTATTTTCAAATTTTAATTTCGCATATTCTTCCAGTTTGTCATCTTTGACTTTTTTCTTGAATTCCATAAAAACGTCATTCCATATCTCCACAACTTTCTGCTCGTCATCGGCTTTCATGTATTCTTCTTTTGTCATTCCCTCGGTAATTTTCCCAGTTACATCGTAAAACATTTCTGTGTCGGGACCGCAAGGACCTACTTCGCCGGCACTCCACCAGTTGGACTTTGCACTCATGAAATAGATGCGCTCGCCCGTAATTCCTTTTTCCTCAAAAAGTTTTTTCCAGATATTGTAAGATTTATTGTCGCGCGGCGCATTTTCGTCGCCTTCAAATACCGTTACATACAAACGGCTCGCATCAAGCCCGAGCCCCTCTTCTTTGTCCGTCAAAAATTCAAAGCTCCATTTGACGGCTTCTTCTTTGAAATAATCTCCGAGCGACCAGTTGCCGAGCATTTCAAAAAACGTCGCGTGCGTGTTGTCGCCGATTTCATCAATATCAACCGTACGGATGCACTTCTGAGAATTTGCCAATCGCGTCGCGCCGCTCGGATGGCTTGCACCCAAAAGATACGGCACGAGCGGTTGCATTCCTGCCGTATTAAAAAGCACCGAAGGATCATTTTCGGGAATAAGCGAAGCGCTGGGAATAACAGTATGCCCGCGTTTCTCAAAAAAAGTTAAAAATCGCCGTCGTATCTCATGTGATTGCATACTGCCGATTATATCTGAAAATTCATTTTTTCTCAACAAAAAACCGCCGCATTTCTGCGGCGGCGGTATTCAAATCTTTTTATTTTTGGAGAAGCAATTTTATTGCCTCCTCAAATCTTTCCGCAAGTTCCGGCGAAACCATCGCCTTCAGCGCACCATAAAGAACATCGCGTTCAATCTTCATTCGTTTTTGCAATCCTTTGACTTCGCGTTTTTGTTCTTCAACCGCTTCAATCAAAATAGGAAGCGCTTCATCACAATACCTTACTTCATAGTTTGTACTTGGTTCAAACCCGTATAAAAAAGTCCCGGAAACGCGCCCATCGGTAATTTTAGCGGAGCAATCGCAAGTATTGTCATCGGGAAGATGACTGCGTAAAATACCCCCAACGTCGGTTATAACTCCGGACCAAACACCGGTCGCTTTACAGGGCTCATACACAAAAATAACAACTTCGTCTCCCTTTGACGGATTTCTTCCATGTTTTGTTTTAAAAGTACCATTCATTTTACTCTCCTCTTTGCACTCTCCTCACTGATGGAAAAGATATTGTGCGAATTGCGCCACCGCGGAATTGCAATGACACATACTTTATACAACACCTTAAAGAAAATTGCAAACCCCACCCGCTGTTAATCTCCGCGTACGCGGAGATTAACAGCGGGTGGAATTATGGTAACTCAAAATGTTTTTTTAATTCTTTATCTTCCGATAAATGATCAACCGAGAGTACTTCCACAAATTTCCCCAC
>JBAYGK010000056.1:0-8434 GCA_041666665.1 Minisyncoccota bacterium | reverse complement strand
TGCGGGCGGATGGGAAGAATAAAAACATTATTTAAATTCCGAAATGAACCCTGTTTCAAAAAAATATTCGGCGACAATTCTCAAGGTTTTATTATTTGGAACACTTCTCCAAACGGCATTTTTCTTTGTTTCTATCATCCCCGCACATAGTGCTTCATCAAGATATTGTTATGCCGGTTTTGTTGGTCCTCAATGTTATGCCACAGAGGCGGATTGTCGGGCTGTATCTACTAAATGTTATCCCGAAACGAGTCCGATATCACCGATTAATCCGACACAACCGCCACCCCCTTCTGCAAATCCTCCTTCTTCTGTCTCTGGTTCGGATAAAGGATATGTTCTTTTGGCGGACATTCCGACGGTTACCGTTAAAGAAAATACCCCGCTTCCCGTCTATTTAAGGGGGCTTATGGTCGCCATCGTCGGTCTTTCCATTGTTTTGGCGGTTATCATGATTGTCATGGGGGGTATCCAATATGTTCTTGCCGCTATCCCTTCGTCTAAAGAGGAAGGAAAGAAGCGTGTCATGGGCGCGCTTAGCGGATTACTCCTTGTTCTTCTTTCTTATATCCTTCTTCAGGCAATAAATCCCGAGCTTTTAAAGGTGGGGTTGAATCTCACAAAGACAGTGTTTGATGCCCCGACAGCACCCGGAGGACCGGGGACTGGAGGCACTCCGGGAACAGGTGGCACGCCGCCCGGTACTGGCGGAAGCGGAAACGGAAAATGTCAGCCGGTAAAATCCGGCCCTTGTTCTGAATCAAACCTTAAACAATACTTCGGGAGTGAGGCGACAAATGCATCCATTATATGTAATGTGGAGAGTGGTGGCGACCCAACAAGTCATAGTAGGGTGGATCATTGTACTGATGGAACATCTTTTTCTTACGGTTTGTTTCAGGTTAATCTTACAACAGAGGATATTGCCGGATTACCCTGTGAATATCGGCACCCAAACGGCGCTTTCAATGGCCGCAACGGATCGTGTACCGGTATTAAAAATAATAATACATACACCCAATGTATCAATGCGGCGCAAAATCCGGACAAAAACATTGCTTATGCGGTAAAATTATTCAAATCTCGCGGATGGCAGCCATGGAAAAATTCCGCCGATAAATGCGGTTTATCATATTAACTATTTCAAAAAATCAAGTATGAATAAAAAAATACTTATAGCGATTAATATTATTGTTTTTATTCTTGTCATCGCGGGGGTTTATTTTTTTCTGAAATTTTCTTCCGAAAAAACGCCGAATATGCCGCCGGAAGAAATAGTAAATACCTATCCGATGCAACCGATTGAAGAACCGATAAAAGATCCGGAAACACCCGCCCCAACGCAAGGAGAATGGGGTATGCAGGTTAAAACAAAAGACGGGGAAACCATTTCTGTGAATGATTTTTACAGGGACTCAAAAACGATTGTTTATAAAGACTGGGGCGCGATGTTGAAAGTTAATCCAAATTACAAACTTCTTTATTTCACGCTTGATCAAAGTTTTCTTGTAACATTAATCGGCGGGGATTTGCGTACTGTTCGCATAGAAGCGGAAAAAGAGCTATTAAACATCCTCGGTATTACCGAAAAAGAGGCGTGTCGTCTTATTGTGGCAACAACCGTTCCTTTTGATGTAAGCGAAAGAGCATCCGGACAAGATTATGGTTTGAGTTTCTGTCCGGATGGGGCGCCGTTGCCGAAGAATATCTAGCGGGCGCGAACATTTTGCGTAAGTGCGCAACAAATAAACAAAATGTATCAAAAAACAAAAAATTTTTTTATAACACCCATGTTGTTTCTCTTTTTTCTCTTTGCCGAAAAAGCGCTGGCGGCGGGGGAGGGGTATGAACTTCTTGCGTATATACCCACCATTCCGACAAAAACCCAGCCAACGCTTGTTGTTTATATGAAGGGTCTTTTTACCGCCGCAGTCGGTATTGCTATCGTCTTGGCGGTTATTATGATTATTCTCGGCGGAATTCAGTATGTCCTAGCCGCCGTTCCGAGTTCAAAAGAAGACGGAAAAAAGAAAATAATGGGTGCTCTTCAGGGGCTTCTATTGGTCCTTATTTCCGCCATTTTTCTTAATACCATCAACCCCGCGCTTCTGAGGGTTGGATTAAATCTCAGTAAAACAACTTTTGATGCACCGAGCACCCCTCCCGGTCAAAACACTCCGACAAAAGTATACTGTAAAACCATTCTTACAATAGGGAATCCTGTATACACATGCTTTTCCACGTACAGTGAGTGTAAAGCGCAACAAAGCGCTGTTCCGTTCGTAGACTGCGACGAACGCTGGGCAACAAAACCAATAACAGATGGTGTTCCTGTTGAATTCATGCCTCCTTCATATAACCCGCCTCCGCCGTCGGGTACGGGAACACCCCAATCTGATGCGGTGAACAGAAAAATATTGACAGATGCCGGTGTTACTTTTAACCCGGTGGTGGCGGGGAGGGTGGTTTCCGTAGAAGGAATGAGAGATACTACGGTAAGCGCTGTTGTAAATCTGAAAACGGGATGCCCGAGCTGCGATATAAAAATAGCGAGCGGTACCGATGGAAGCCACGCGGTGGGGACATATTCTCATGCCAATGGATATAAGGTTGACTTGCAACAAAACGCCGGCACGAATGCGTATATACAATCAATTGCCACCGACACGGGCAGAATCAGAAGTACGGATGGTGCGCGTCTTTATCAGGGAAGCGATGGTGTTGAATACTGGAAAGAAAACACTATTTGGGATTTAGTGGTGAAGTAAATTAAAAGAAAATAAAAAATGGGGAGGTAAACCTCCCCATTTTTTATTATTAATCCGCCCCGCAAATACCTGCCCGTTCGTCATTCTGAACTGACCTAATTTTTGACCTAAATTTTAACGACCGCAGGGAGTATAAAATTGGAAATACTCTTGTGGTAAAGGAGTGAAACGACTATAAAAATGGAAATACTCTTGTGGTGTGATTCAGAATCCATGGTGTGATTCAGAATCCACGTATGGATGCCGGGAATCCGCCAGCTGGCGGACGGTATGACGAGATGGAATCTATTTGAGGCGCGCCTTAATAACACCAACATGAATTAGTTTACTTTGATTTCCTTTGCTTTTTTTCTCACATAAAACTCCTGACAGATGGCAAAAAGATTGCTTACTACCCAATACAAAGCGATGGCGGAGGAAATGGAGTAGGATATAAAAACAACAAGAAAGGGGAATATGTACTTCATTTGCGAATTCATATTTCTGCCGAATTCCTCCTGAAAAGATATGGGCTCGTTGGAGGTTCTTTTTGGAAGTGTCGGTAGGGAAAGACTGAGTTGATAATACTGTGATATCCCGGCGATAATCGCAAGAAAAGCGCTTTTTTTCATGAGATCTATGCCGAAGAACACGCTGTTTACAACGGCGGGCAAAGAAACAAATGGGTAAAGGAGGGTCTTATCAAACTTCAGTCCCGCCAAAAACACATAATATAAAGCGAAAATTATTGGAAGTTGAATAAGCATCAGAAAACATCCGGAAAAAGGGTTGACCCCTTCTTCTTTATACAGCTCCATGGTTTTTTTTGCCAATTCTTGCTGGTTGTTTTTATGCTTCTCTTTGAGTTTTTTCATCTCCGGATCTATTTTTCGCATTTTTGCCTGAGTGGTGATTGATTTCTGTGAAAGAGGAAAAAGGAGAAACTTTACCAGAAGAGTGAGGATAATAACGGCGAGCCCGACATTACCCCCCGGTAAAACATCCACCAAAAAAACGAGGGCATTATATAACGGCTGAAAGAAAAAGGTGTGAAATATGGTTTTCATATATAGGTTATATTGTAGGGGAAAAAATAAGATATAACAAGAGAGCGAAAGGGAACGTGTGGTAAAATATGATTTTGTTTACAAAAAAATTTCCAATATCCAATTTCTAATTTCTAATAAAATACTCAATGGCTAAATTTTAAAATAATTTTTTTGATATTCTTATTTTTGTTGAAAATTAGAATCCGCCAGCCGGCGGAGGATATTGCCACCGCCCGATGGCGGGGCCCCGCTCGCTAGCGATGGGAAATTTTTTAATAGTTTATGGCACAAGGTCTATATGCTCTTTTTGCCACGGATGGCACCGGATGATGCGTTTGATTGTTAAAAGCGATCCTTTTGTCGCTCCGTGTTTTTTTATCGCTTCTTCGGCATAATCGGAGCAGGTCGGATAAAAAACACATGTCGGCATGCGGCGGCGAAAAATCCCCTTATCGGGAGAAAAAATAATCTTATAAAATTTAATTATTGATAATAAGAGTGCCTTCATCGGAGATTACCGATTACTGATTATAGATTATAGATTTTTTAATCGTTTTCTTTAATCAATAATCTATAATCGGTAATCTGTATTTTATAAAACGCCGCTTTTCTCCAGTAATATTTTTATTTCTCTTTTTATTTCCTCAAAACTCAAGTTTTTCGCTTCTTTTTTAAAGAAAAAAGCTCCGATAAATCCAATCTTTCCGTTTTCTTGTTTTAATATGCCCGTATTGCGCAATGCGCAAAACCCCCTTCGGCGCAGACTATTTCTCTCTACCGCGCTTTTGGCTGTCTTTTTTGACACAACAAAAGCGAATTTTGGCGCAGAGTTTTCTTTTTTAAAACACATGAGCGAGAAATAAGGCGAATGAAATGTGCGCCCGTTTTTTAAAAGGTTCCCGAATTCCGTCTTTGTGATTCGGTTTTTTTTAGGAAACATGTTTTTTATAAAAACTCGTTTATTGTTTTATTCACAAAAAACCCTTTTAAAAGGGTTTTTATTCTTATTTATGAGTAGAAACCCGCACAAATTAAACAGCGAGTTTGGCGCGTCCTTTTTGCCTTCTTCTTTTTAAGACCTTTCGTCCGCCAACCGTTTTGGCTCTTACGAGAAAACCGTGCGTTTTTGCCCGTTTCCTTTTTTTAGGTTGATATGTTTGAGACATGTTGGGAGTATAGAACAAAACAAGTGAGAAATCAAGCCCTCCCGGTAAAGCAGACGGGTTAAAGGTTTATCAAGTTCATAAAGTTCATCAATTCCGACAAATTATGTGTTTTAATGTCTTGCAAACAATAAAGAAGTGTTTTATAAATGAAACCGAATATATTACCGGAGGCTAAAAAAACGAGACACTGCCACACTTTATGAACTTGATAAACTTGATGAACTTTATGAACTCGTTATCCACACCTTATGAACATAAGAATGGCATGTGAACAAGTTTTATATTTCCACAGACAAAGTATAATGGTGATATTGTTAATTGTTTAAAATCAAAGATGGAAAATAAACAACTTTGGGACAGTGTTCTTGTTGAGGTGGAACTTGATGTTTCAAGGGCCAACTTCAGCACATGGTTTAAAAATACAAGAATCATAAAACAGGAAAACGGTATCGTGTATATCGGCGTGCCAAACGAGTTTGTCAAAGAGTGGCTTTTTTCAAAGTACGATAAGTTCTTGCTGAAAACTCTGAGAAATATTTCCGAGAACATACGCGGTATTGAATACACAATAACCGCAATGTCCGCAAAAGAAACGGAACGTGAAATTCCCGTGGTGCGCGGGGGGGCATCGTACGCGCAAGAGCTTCCTTTGGTTGATTTATATATTAACAAAGAGGACAATCTGAATCCGAGATATACTTTTGATACTCTGGTCATTGGATCTTTTAACGAGTTGGCATACGCGGCATCTCAGGCGGTCGTAAAACGGCCGGGTCAAGCATACAACCCGCTATTTATTCATGGAGGAACCGGTCTTGGAAAAACTCATATCACTCAAGCGATAGGAAATTCCATAAAAGAAACGAGGGGCGGAAAAAAAGTCTACTATATCACGTCTGAAAAATTTTCCATGGACTATGTCAATTCCGTTCAAAACAACCGTGTGAATGATTTCAAAGAAAGATACAGGAAATACGACGTATTCATCATGGACGATATCCAATTCCTCTCGGGAAAAGAAAAAACGCAGGAAGAACTTTTTCACCTTTTTAATACCCTCTATGAAAACAATAAGCAGATAATCTTTTCATCGGACAAACATCCAAACTACATACACGGACTTGAAAGCCGCTTAAAATCGCGTTTTGGCGCCGGGATGATTGTTGATATTACCGCACCGGAATATGAATCGCGCATCGCCATCATTCGCAGAAAAATACAGTCCAGCAATTTTTCCATGAACGAAGATTGCGTTACTTTTATCGCCGAGTCGCTTGATTGCAGTATCCGCGAACTTGAGGGGGTTATCAATTCAATCATCTGCCAATCGCGATTAAAAAACCGAGACTTGCTTCTGAATGAACTCAAACTTCTGGTAAAAAACAATATCATACCTAAAAAAACAGCTTCAATAAAGGATGTTATTCGCATTGTTTCGGAATTTTACAACATAGAAGAAGCGGCTATTTACGAAAAAACCCGCAGAAAAGAAATCGTAAAACCGAGACAAATAGCCATGTATATCCTCCGCGAAGATTTCAATATTTCTTACCCAACCATCGGAGAAAAATTCGGCGGGCGCGATCACACGACGGTTATACACTCATGCGACAAGATAAAAGAAAACATAAGAGATGACTCTGTTTTAATGGGAGAAATAGAACAAATACGATCATTATTATAGAAAAAATGGGAGAGGAGAAAAAAAAGGGGGGGTAAAAAAGGAAAGTATGGAAACCGCAGGTTCTTATCCGCCAGTCATTGACCGACCACAAACACCTGGCAATCCATCATCTGACGGAGAGCGATACCCAAACAGTGGATAAACCTGTGAAAAAAAGAAATGATGCATGTGGATAATCGGCGGCAAAATATAAATCGCAAATGTTATCCGATAAAAAACAGACGCCAACCCGAAGGAAATCCACAGAAGGAAAAGAAAATCGGCGGTTGCGGTAAAAGATATTTTTGAGTTTTCCACTTTTCCACAGGACTAATAATAACAACTTTTTTAAAAAATAAAATATTATTATATATTACGTATATGAAACTAGACTGTGCAAAAGACGCTCTCAAGAATGCTGTTTCTCTCACAGAGAGAATGACGGGAAAAAACCTTTCCCTCCCTGTTCTCGGGGGAATACTTTTTTCCGCAAAAAACAACAAACTTCTCCTTCGCGCCACAAATCTTGATATAGGCATTGAGGTTGGTATTCCGGCAAAAGTTTCCGAAGAGGGTGTTTTTGTGGTTCAAGGGAACGTACTGCTCGGCGTGCTGTCGTCTGTGTATGATCAAAAGGTTTCCTTGGAACTTTCCGGAGAAAATCTTACCGTTTCAACCGTTAATACCCGATCCGTTTTAAAATGCCTTCCTTCCGAGGATTTTCCGACCCTCCCGACGATAAACGACTCCGAATCTTTTCTTATCCCCGCCGATAAATTTTCAGAGGGAGTGAAGAGTGTATATTATAGCGCCTCCGTCTCCGATATGAAGCCGGAAATAGCCAGCGTTTGCATGTATTCCGAAGGGGAAACGCTTGTGTTCGTCGCGACCGATTCCTTCCGACTGTCCGAGAAGAAAATTTTTCTTAAAAACAAAACAACTTTCCCTCATATTTTGATTCCCCAAAAGAACACACTGGAAATACTGAGAGTTCTTGACGGTATTTCCGGAGATATGGTTGTTCATTTAAGCAAAAATCAAATATCTTTTTTTGTTTCCGATATGTATATAACGTCAAGAATTGTTGACGGCATTTTCCCCGATTACCGGCAGATCATACCGAAAGAATACAGTACGGAGGCGACGATGTTAAAACAGGATATAATGAATGCACTCAAATTAACGAATCTTTTTTCCGATAAATTCAATCGCGCCGATATTTCGGCGGATATCGCCGGAAAAAAGTTTACCGTGGAATCAAAAAATTCCGCGGTCGGCGAAAACTCAACCGTAATAGATGCGTCATTGTCGGGAAAAAGCATTACATGCGGATTTAATCAAAAATATATCGTGGATTGCTTCCAATCAATAAAACAAGACAGTATTGTTTTCCGTTTTTCCGGCGAGGGGAGGCCATTGGTTATTCACGGAGTATCGGATCATTCATTTATGTACCTCGTCATGCCGCTTACGACTTAATTTGATTGTAGAGGGTAACAGGGGGTAAATAATATGGTTTAAAAACACGGAGATCATTTTGTTTATTGTTCATCAAGTTATAAAGTTCTTCAAGTTATAAAGTAAAACAAATTAGTCGTACTCTATAACTTGATGAACTTGATAAACTTTTAACTCTTTTATGTTTAATATCGCCACTTATCTTGAAAAGTTTAAAAAAATGGAACCACCGGGCGATTCCGTCAAGTGTGCCGCGGAAAAGGCGATTCTTGAATCGGTGGGGATAAAAATTGAAAAAAAAGAAATGACGGTTGTTGACGGCGTTTTATTTCTCTCTGTCCCGTCTATTGT
>JBAYGK010000055.1:0-8498 GCA_041666665.1 Minisyncoccota bacterium | reverse complement strand
GAGAAAGGGCTTCTTTGTGGGCTTTTGCGTCCAACTTTGGAACATCTACCCCGTTAACAAAAAACACCGTAGTTTCTTGCGTCGGACAAACGCCGGCTTCAGCATGAAACGCCGATGCGCCAAGCAGGAGCGCGAATGTTACCGCGCATATTTTTAGCCATTTCATTTTTTATCTCCTTTTTCAGTGAAATCAATTTGGAAGAGATTCCGGATCAAAAGAACAATCCGATTTATAGTTTCTTCTATCACCCGAATATATCATGCCCCCGAGATAATTCTCCGCACTGAAATATGCGTTGTACCGTTCTTTTGTATTCGTAATTAAAGCGAGCAATGTTTTTGTGTCCTTTATAACCGCCCACATCGCTTCATCACTTTGTGAACCCGGAACAGTGGCCCCGAAAACATACCACTGGCAATTTTGATTTTTACTGCTCAACAACGAATTCTCCTGTGCCTTTAACTCATTGCTCGGATCGGCAACATGGTCCATCATAAATTTTTGCTCGGTTTTTGCCATTTCCGTCAACGCCATCATCCGCTTCTCGGATTGCGGATATGAAAATCCGATCCATCTGTCAACACGGTCAGGAACGCCATTTTCATCCAAGTCTACTCCGGCGATTGTCGCTTCTTCTTCGTCAGCCGGTGTGGCAGGCGGCAAAAGAAACGGCGAAACCGTAATCTCAATCGGCAATACGCTTTTAAAAACGTCTTTCGTCGTTCCATTCGGTTTTGTTTCAAGAAGCGCCAGCGTTCCGTCAATAACGCCCATCGGCATATCGCTTGATGTTTGAACGGAAAGATTTACGGAAACGCTCTCGCCCTTTTTAATGGTTGTCGGAAAATTCGGCTGAGTTACGGAAACAGCGCTTGCCGCATCGCCACGAACTTCCAGCGAAAGTTTCTTGCCGTTTATCGCGCTTGGACCGTTGTTTGTGAAGGTAACCGTTGTAGTGGTTGCTTGCCCCGGTTCAACGCTGTACGGCGCATACCGCGCGGGTGTCCAAGAAACGCTTGCGGAAGTCGCCCAAACGGCAAACGAAGAAAGCGCGAGAAGTATTCCGATCGCGAATAAAATCTTTTTGTTTTTCAGCATTTTCATTACCTCAGTATAAAGTGGGAAAAATGGAAAAGAAAGGGAAAACTTTGATTTATGCGGTAAAACCTCCTTTTTTTGTCAAAATATCAAGTACTGCCGATAACCGTAACAAATGGGGGGGGTAATTGTCAAGTTTTTTCTGACACTTTCACTACTGTCCGGTAAAAGTTTTTTGCCCACTAAATCAAGCAAAACGGATCATTTAACCGGACAGCACAAAAAGGCTTAAAATATGGCGCAAAAAAGCCCGTAGATGGCAAAAGAATAACAAAAACCAAATGGGAAAGAAAATACAAATTCTGTTTTAAGTTCCAAAATCATGTTTTTGCGCTTAAAATTATGCTGTCCGGGATATATCGCTTAAAAAGACGTTTGTTTTAGTCTTCAACATTTGGATATCGCGAAAGATAATATTTTACCGGACAGTAGTGTGACACTTTTCTGACGCTATAAAATATCAGAAATGATGTTTTCGTATTCCTGCAATTCGGAAACGAGCATGATGGCTTTGGCGAGTTTTTCGGAGTCGTGGCGTATGAAAGAACGCGAACTTGCGAGGGCGTCCCCTTTCGCCCGCTTTGCTTCCCCTTCTTTCAGGAAGTCGCCGCGCACAAGACGATAGGTGCGCTCCGGATTTTTGTCGGCGTTGAATTCAACCAAAAAATTCTTTCCTTCTTGCTCTTCGTATTTTTTGAGAAGCCGCGGCAACGGGCGTTTCGTATTGTACATGACGAAATTAACGCGCCCTTTCCCGATCACTCCCTCAATGGCGTTCACATAATCATCAACGTCAAATCCTTCCGTCTGCCCTTTTTTGTTCGTCAGGTTCACATTGTAAACGAGAGGCGCGGAAGATTCCCGTATCGCGCGCGCCACTTCCGGTATGATCAGGTTTGCGAGAACGCTCGCGTAAATATCTCCCGGACCGATGATGATTACGTCGGCTTCCTTAATTCCCAAAACGGCGACGGGATTCGGTTTTACGCGCGAAGCGAAAAAGAGGCGTTTGACTCCGATTTTTTGGAATTTGGCATGATCTATATTGTCTTCCCCTTCAATGAAAGTACCGTCGGAAAGTTCCATGCGAAGCTCGGCCTTCTGTCCCGTCACGGGAATAACGCGCCCTTTCACTTTCAGTATCTCCATCGCGGTATCAATTCCTTCCAGAAAATTTTTGTGCGTTTTCTCCAGCGCGGAGAGAAAAAGATTTCCGAAGCTGTGTCCGCGAAGACCTCCTTCCGCAAATCGGTAGTTCATAAGCGCGCGCATGTCGTCCGAAGCATCGGATAACGCGACCAGGCATTGGCGGACGTCGCCGGGAGGAAGAACGCCGAGTTCGTCGCGAAGAACGCCCGCGGACCCGCCGTTGTCGGCCATGGCGACAATCGCACCGATTTCAACGGGATATTTCTTGAGGCCGGAAAGGAGCATAAAACTCCCTGTTCCACCGCCGATGGTTACTATTTTTTTCATATGCGAATAAAGATACTAATATACGAATTTTTACGAATGATACGAATCAATACGAATACGGACGGTTCAGTTGTTCGTCATATTCGTTGCCATTCGTATCATTCGTACTCATTCGTATATTTGTATCTATATTAATAAAAAGGGGTGTCAGCAAGTATAACCCGCCAACACCCCAAAGGTTACTCTCTTATCGCCCGTTGCGCAAGAATGACGGAAAAATCATGAATTCGCCCACATTCTGAGAGCCTCTATTACATTTTTTTCAAACTGCGCTCGGCTCTTCTTTGAATAATGGAGAACGGTTATATTTCCCGTATAAACATTTTCCATTTTGGCATCAATATCCCCTTTTGACCAAAAAACCCGGCGTTCGGCTTCTTTTTTTGTTATCGGCACATCATCGCCAAAAACAAAATGACCGCGACGACCGATAATATGAAGACGATACCAACGCCCGGTAAAAAAGTTTCGTAATTTTATGAACAACAATGGCATATTTCCTCCCCCAAGAATTTCGCCCGCCCTGTCAAAGATTAGCATATAAAAAAACTGCCGGCAATTATACCGGCAGTTTGGTTTGTTACTCCACCGTAACCGATTTCGCAAGATTTCTTGGTTTGTCCACGTCTTTTCCGCGCTGATCCGCCACATGATAGGCGAAGAGCTGTAAGGGAACAACGTATACGATGGGTGCCAAAAGCTCGTCCACTTCGGGAAGAAGCACGACTTCCGTCCCTTCGTCTTTCACTATCTTCGTATCGGGAGAAGCAAAAATGAAGAGCTTGCCGTTTCGGGCGCGCACCTCTTTCAGGTTTGATTGAAGTTTTCCCGCGAGCGCGTCGTTCGGCGCAACGGCGATGACGGGCATGTTCTCGTCAACGAGAGCGAGAGGACCGTGTTTCAATTCTCCCGCTTGATACCCTTCCGCGTGAATGTAGGAAATTTCTTTGAGCTTGAGCGCACCCTCAAGAGCAATCGGATATTCAATGCCGCGCCCGAGATACAAACAATGCTCTTTTTTTACAAACTTCGGCGCAAGCGCCCGCAGAACGGAATCAAGCAAAAGCGCCTCTTCCATTTTTCCCGGCAGGGTGAGAAGTTTTTCCGTGATATTTTTTTCGGTCTTTTTCGCCATGGTATGGCGAATGCGTCCGAGTACCACCGTCAGAAGAAGCAGTGAAACCAGCTGGGTCGTAAACGCTTTTGTTGAAGCGACGCCGATCTCTTTTCCGGCGCGAGTCAAAAATGCCAGGCTCGCTTCTCTCATCAGCGAGCTTTCGGGGACATTGCAAATCGCCAGCGTGTGAGCATCGGGACTTTCTTTTTTTACCATATTGAGACAGGCCAGCGTATCGGCCGTTTCTCCCGATTGCGAAATGAATACGTAGAGCGTTCCTTTGCGGAAGCGCGGATTGCGGTAACGATACTCGCTTGCCACGTCCACATTGCACGGCAAATCCGCGAGCGGTTCCAGCCAGTATCGTGCGGCGAGTCCCGCATGATAACTCGTTCCGCAAGCGACTATTTGGACGGAAGATATTTTGCGAAAAACGGAAAGAGCTTTCGCTCCGAACGCGCGCGTATCAATTTCTCCTTTTTGCAACGCTCTCTCCACCGTGCGGCGAACCGCTTCCGGCTGTTCATATATCTCTTTCTGCATGAAATGCCGAAACTCACCGAGCGAAGTATCGCCTGCCGTAAGTTCGCTTTCTATCATCGGACGATGAACTTTTTTTCCGGCCGCATTGCGAAAGACGCAACCGTTCGCTGAAATTTCGGCGACATCGCCGTTTTCCAGATAGACAAACCGGTTCGTTTCCGAAATCAGCGCGGAAACATCCGATGCGACGAACATTTCTTCATTGCCGAAACCGACCACGAGCGGACTTCCAAAACGAGCGGCGACTATTTTGTCGGGAGCGTTCGGACTTATCACGGCAATGGCATACGCGCCCTTGAGTTCGCGAACCGCTTTTTCCACTGCTCCGAAAAGATCGCTTTCTCCGCTCAAGTAATAATCTATGAGGTGCGCGATAACTTCCGTATCGGTTTCCGAAGAAAATTTATAGCCTCTTGATTCCAGCAAAGCGCGCAAGTGTTCATGATTTTCAATGATGCCGTTGTGAACCACCGCCACTTTGTTTCCGTCGGAAACATGGGGGTGCGCGTTTTTTTCCGAGGGAACGCCGTGAGTCGCCCATCTCGTATGAGCAATGCCGACGCTTCCTTTCAGTTCATGTTCACGAAGGCGTTTTTCCAATTCCGCCACTTTTCCGACAGACCTCACGCATTCTATTTTTCCGTTTTCAATAACGGCAACACCCGCGGAATCATATCCGCGATATTCCAGAGCGCGAAGCCCGCTTAATAAAACGGGGATCGCTTTCTTGTTCGTCCTTACCGCTCCGACAATTCCACACATATAATTTACCTCTTTTTAGCTTTTAACGTTACTTATGATAACGCCTTTTTTCGGCAAAAAGTTACCTCTGGGGCAAGAGTATCATGACGAGCGACTTATGACAACAAAAAAAAGGGCTCCGAGATGGAGCCCTTTTATGGATTATTTCTTAGCCGCTTCTTCTTTTTCTTTGATTACTTCGCGTCTGATTTCTTCAATGACGTCATGCATGGAGGTTTCGTCCCCGTTGATATAAGGAATGGCGATTCCCTTCCGCAAAAGCTCAAGCGGCAATTGGATAAACACCGACCGGAACGAATCCAGTAAAATTTTCTTTTCTTTTTTTAAGAAATGGCATTTTATCAAAAAAATAAGAAAAGCAACCACCATTGCGGATATTAAAAAGAGCGCCGCAAAAGCTCCGAATGGACCTAAACCCATGATACACCTCTCTTTCAATAAGTTTGTCTGTTTTAAGTATAGCAGTAATGAGCAATTTTGTCAACCGCGCGCGTATTAAAAAGGGCTCCGAGGTGGAGCCCTTTTGTTGTTTTGATTTCTCTTTTCTTTTCGTATTACCGAAAATGATGATCAATGAATGTTGCAGTCATACGTCATTTCGCGTACCGCTTTATTTCTTTTCGCCCTTTCTTTTACAGAATCGGGGATAAGCAAATAAACATACGCTAAGACAAAAATGACAACAAACACCAATGTGACTTTCAGTACAACTAATGCCGGTGTCATGATACACTCCCCCTATGGGTTGGTTTTTATCTGTGTCTATTATATCACTTATGAGCATATTTGTCAATGACGGACATTCGGAATTTGCACGGCTGATAAACGACGAAAAAAAAGTGACGTATTGCGGTTGCGCTTGTGCGGATAGAATACGAGCGCCCAAATTAAAAGGGCCCCGCAAAGGAGCCCTTTCCTCATATTGTTCACGCTTCTATCATTTTTCCCTTTGCTTTTGCTTTTTCTTCCATTGCCTTTTGCCTTTTTTCCGCCATCACTTTGGTCCATATTACTTGGACGACATTATGGTTTCCCCTTCCTTGGAAAATGTGCGGGATTTCCATTTTGTCCAGTTGTACAAGAGACAACGATTTCATGCTCGTTTCATAAGCACCAAGAAGCTCTTGTTTTTCGCTTCTGTATTTATGCACAAGAAAGCAGAGAACAAGTATTATCAACAAAAGAATAAAAATGACGGTACAAAAAACACCTAATGTGGACATAATATATCTCCTTCAATCAAACATGTTTCCAGTTTAGAATATAGCATATATCATTGCTCCTGTCAACAAACAAATCAAACACCTCCTGATCGCTCGCGCTCCGCCGATTGACGAATGTCATTGTAACTTTAGTTTTGTTTTAATGTTTTTGCTGAATTTTTCTCTCCGGTGAAATTCTATTTTCCAAGTCGCTACCACGGGTCGCCACGATGGGCCGGTTTGGGGACTGGACGTTGTTATCGTAATCTTAGTTTTGTCTCAATGTTTTCATTAAACTTTTCTCCCCGATCAAATTCTGTTTTCAAGTCGCTCCCGCGGGTCGCTACGGCTAGCCAGTCTGGGGACTGGCGTGTATTATTTTTTGATGAGTAAGGACTGAATAACCTCACTAAAACTTTCACCTCGGTGAAATTCATTACGGAATTTTTCAAAACTTGCCGCACCCGGTGAAAAAAGAATGATTCCCTTTTTCTTGGAGAGAGCGGTGAAGGCGAAACCCGCGCATTCCTCCAGCGTTTCAAAAAGAAGTATTTTCTTATCCTTGAAGAATTTTATTTTCTCAAGTTCCGCGATAAGTTTTTTTGTGGCGGAACCGTTCAAAAGAATGAGTTCCGAAGGGGCAAGCGTTTTCTTTATTTTCTTCGCCAGTTCGCGAAATTCCAATTCTTTATCCGTTCCGCCTGTGATGAGAAGTACTTGGCGGTTTCGCCGCCAAGTGGAAAAACGGCGTAAAATGGCGATTACGGCATCGGGGGAAGTGCCGGTGCTGTCATTCACGATTGTCATCCCTCCTTTTGAAAAAATAATTTCCTGCCGAAACGGAATTTGCGGAAGCGAATCAATCATTTTTTTCGTAATGCGGAATTTCGGATCAAAGAGCGTAACGGCGAGCGCCACCGATAAAAGATTTTCAAGGTTGTGCTCTCCCATTTTCTCCGCAAACTTTTTTATATCAAGAAGATTCTTTTCTTCCCCGCCCTGCCGAAATATCATCGCGCCTTCCTTCACGAACATGCCGTTCTTTCCTTTGGCGAGCGGTTTTTTGGAGAAAAAATAAATCCGCGATTTCGGTTTCTGCGACAAGAAAAATTTTGTCCATGGATTGCCATCGTTCAGAATAAGAAAATCCTTTTCGGTCTGATGTTTGAAAATATTGGCTTTTGCCCTCGCATACCCCTCTATCCCCTCTTTGTACCGATTGAGATGGTCGGGAAAAAGATTGGTGATGACGGCGATATGCGGAGCTTTGTCCGATGCCGGAAGAGTTTCCAATTGCCATGACGAAAGTTCCGCCGCGGCGGGAATATCCGTTTTTGATATCCGGTCAAATTCTTTGAGAAAAGCGTTTTGCGGCGTATTGCCCGACGCGCGTACATCGCCGTATTTTGAGGAAAGAAGAGCGGCGATCCAATTCGTTATCGTGGTTTTACCGCGGGTGCCCGTAACCCCGATGTTCCGTCCTCCGAAAAAACGAAAAAACAAGCTGGCATCATTCTCAACGGTCTTCCCCTCCTTTCTCGCAACGGCGATAAAAGGACTCTCTTTGGGGACGGCCGGATTGATGACAACGATGTCATTGTCCGAAAAATCCGCTTCGCGATGTCCGCCAAGATGGAGCGATACCTTCTTTTTTTCCGCAGGCGTAAATTGTCTGAGGGAATGTTCAAGTTCTTTGTCGTCTTTTGAATCGGTAACCGTCACGTTCGCCCCGTGTTTTATAAGCCATTTGGATGTCGCCACTCCTCCGCCGAGAAGCCCCAGCCCCATCACGAGCACCCGCTTATTTTTGAGAAATTCTTTCGGTTCCATGCATTCATGATACTCAAAATGCGGCGGTTATGAAACATTGACTCAACATAAAAATTGTAGTACCGTTCATATCAGAAATACGCAACGGAGGAAAAATGATTGAATCTTTGAAAGAAAAAATTGAGAAAGCAATCGCATTTCTTATGAAAAACGCCACTTCGGCGCGCATAACCGTATCGCCGGAAGAGTTTGAAAAAACCGACGCGTACGAATATCTTAAAATGTATATTCTTATACGCGAGGATACGCCCGCGGACATTGTGCCGCTTATCGCTTCGCACTTACCGATGCTGACCTATAGGAAATTTAAAAAACGCCCGATGATGCAAAAATGGTTTGAAACCAAACTGCAAAAAACGGTAATTTGCAAAGTCAGCGCGGAAACGCTTGAAAAAGCCAAAGAATACGGCGAGTATTTCTCTCTTACCGAGGTTCATCATCAGGAACTCGGCGAACTCGGACTTGGTTT
>JBAYGK010000054.1:0-8563 GCA_041666665.1 Minisyncoccota bacterium | reverse complement strand
AACCGGCGACGAGGTGAGCAGTTACTCATACGAAGTAACGAATGACACCGTCCGTATTCGTATCAATTCGTATTTCATTCGTTATTTCGTATATGCGTCGCATGCACAAAAATAACGCCCCGCGAATCCGTTTTTGGCGGATGCGGGGCGAAAAATTAAAACATCAATTCCGTTTCAAGAAGAGTTACCACTTCTTCTGTCGGTTTTGGAATATAAAATTCCCTTATTCCTTTGTGAAGGAGCGTGCCTTTTCCGCGGACATGTTCTATCGGAGTCCATTTGAAATGAGCCGCAAGCAGAGCATAATCTTCGTTCAGATATACTTCCGTCGTGTCGTTTCCTCCCGTGAGAGCAAACAATACGCGATGGTTGAGAATATCCGTCTTTGCGGTTGCGTCCAAATACAGATACTTTTTCCAAAGCTCCATGTCTTCCGTTTCCAGCGCAAATTTCAAGAAGGCAAGGGCCTCCAGTTGTTTTCTGAGTTTCATACATCACCTCGTTTTGTTGTAAAAACCTATTCTGTGTTGATTATACAGTACAATAACTAATTTGTCAAACAAAATCGTTTCGTGCTACACACAATAAAAAAAGCCCGCGTGTGCGGGCGAGATTTTCTCGGTTATGAATTCTTTTTTGTTGACAGATAAAACGATATGGCATCAACCGTAAAGCGAAGTCCGATGCCGCAAAGAAACGCGCCTGCGCCGACGATGACCAACAGTATGGCCAAATTTCTATTCATATCGCCAATCAGAAAAACGATGGGGAAAAAATAGGCCACAATGTTGATAAAATGAATATATTTTGGACGTTTTTCCCACGCTCCGCAAACGGTAAATATAATGAGTATGGGCACAACAAAACCAAAAAACACGGCTTCATCACCGCCAAGCAGAGATGCTGTCAAAAAAATCGTTGTTGCAAAACCGAGAGCGATACAAAGTAAAAGATCTTTAAATTTTTGGAACATTTTTCCTCCTCGCAAAAAAGAAAACCTATGCTGTTATATCATGTGGCAGGGCAATTTGTCAACGCGTTTCCGTTGCAGACGCTTTTCGTGCTACAATGAAAAAGCCCCGTCCGTGGGGCGGGGTTTGCAAAACATTGAGTCGTTACGATTCTCCAAGGCAAGCCTTATGAGTGCGGGCAAGATCATCTACCGTAAGTTGATGGTCACAGCGTTCGGTATATTTACAAAACTCAGGATAAACGTGCCCATTGGAATCACGAGGACAAGCTCCGCATGTTCCCCAGCGACCATTTCTTGAAAATTGAATAAATTGGTCTTTTACTCCGGGGTGTATCATCATTTTTTCTTTCATTTTGGCTCTCCAAAACAGGGTTAAAAATCAAGGTAACCGCTGATAGCATATCATAATGCAAGTATTTTGTCAAGTTTTTTCAAAAAGTTGAGTGAACAGCTCAAACGTTTCGGTACGGGGTGCAACCCCGTACCGGCAACGGCGGAGGAGTTCGCATTCTATAATCGTTAATCAGTAATCTTTAATCTCGTATGTTAATCGGCGGATTTCAAAAATTAACTCTCCTTGACTATCCCGAAAAAACGGCGGCGATGATTTTTACGCGCGGGTGCACGTTTCTTTGTCCGTTCTGCCACAATCCGGAACTTATTTTTGCCGACCAAGATACGGAAACGATTTCCGAGGAAGAAGTTTTGGAATATTTGAAAAAAAAGAAAAAAATGATTGACGGGCTGGTAATTACCGGCGGGGAACCGACGATACACAAAGATCTCGGGGATTTCATAAAAAAAGTCCGCGCGCTCGGACTTCTCGTGAAACTGGACACGAACGGCACGTCGCCTGAAACGGTTGAACGATTTCTCCGCGAAAAAATCGTTGATTATTTCGCGATGGATTTGAAACACACATGGGAGAAATATAATCTTATCGGACGGTCAAAAAAAGCGGGGATGGTTGATGATGTGAAAAAAACGTTCGCGCTTATTCAAAATTCCGGCCTGCCCCACGAATTTCGCACCACCGTTTTCCCGGGGTGCCACAGTGAGGAAGATTTTTTCACGATGGCGGGTTATTTATTGCCGGGTGAAACGTATTTTCTGCAAAATATCCGCTACGGAAAAACACTGGAAAAGAATTTGGACGAAGGAAAGAAATTGGACGTTACGCGCATCGTTGCGGGATTGAAAGAAAAATATCCGGAGATTATAATAGAGGAGAGATAGGGACGAGTACGAGTATATGTATCTGGTATAAGTATATGTATACGACGCCGTCCGTCGTTCGGATACTTATACCTATACTAAATACATATACATTTTCACGCGTATTAACAATTATTAGAGCAATTTAAATAAACTATATGATGGGATACTACGATTATGGATATTATCCTCGCCACGACGGATTTGAAACAATCATAACCGTTTTGTGCTGGGTGGCGGTTATTACGTTTATCGTTTATGTCGTGAAACGCCACGGCATGTGCCACGGGAAACATTGCGGACGCCACAAAGAACTTGGCGAACGCTCCGCGATGGACATTTTGAAGGAACGCTATGCGAAAGGCGAGATTGAAAAAAAAGAGTTTGAGGAAAAGAAAAAAGATTTGGGGGAATAATAAAACGAGTCCATAAAGTCAAAAGTCCATAAGGTCTATAAAGTCCGACGATGCCGTCACGACTTTTGATCTTATGGACTTTTGATTTTACCGTCTTCGTTCTTGTGCGGGTACGGAGAATCGAACTCCGGTATGCACTTTGGAAGAGTGCCATTCTACCATTAAATTATACCCGCCTCCGCCAAGGCTACGGCGGGCAAGCCCGCGAGCAAAGCTGAGTACTTGGATAATATACCAAAACAGATGACTTTTTGCAAATTTTATGCTAATATTTTACCATGAAAAATAATTTCACCGCAGTCTATAAAAAAACCGGCAAATGGTATTCCGCTTGGATAGAGGAAATTTCCGGCGTAAATACTCAAGGAAAAACGCTTGCAGAAGCTCGAAAAAATCTGGAAGACGCTATTTTACTTACGATAGAAGTCAATCGTCTCGCTAATCAACCCAAGAAAAACGAGCGGGTGCGAAAAGAACAAATCGCGGTTCTGATTTGATATGAAACGGACCGATTTCCTGAAATTCTTAAAGGGAAATAATTGTGTTTTGGTACGAGAAGGCGCGAAACACAGTTTGTTTTTTAATATTGAAACAAGGAAGTCTTCCACAATACCGCGACATTCGGAAATCAATGATTTTCTTTGTAAGAAAATTTGCAAAGATTTAGGAATTAACTCGTAGCCGTAACAACAAGACAAAAGATAAAATTTCTGATAGAGTAGGAAGGGGAAGGGAAGATAAAATGTTATGTATTATACTTACCTACTAGAAAGCAAAAAAGATGGTCAATGGTACACGGGCTATACTAAAGATTTACAAAAACGATTTTTAGAGCATAATCAAGGGTAAGTGAAATCAACAAAACGAAGGGTTCCATTGGAACTTATATATTATGAGGCTTGCAAAAATGCTTTTGATGCCCGCGCAAGAGAAAAGTATTTAAAAACAGGAATGGGTAAAAGGTATTTGAAGAATCGTCTAAAATTTTCCGAAGGGCTGTAGCCCGTTAGAAAATTGACGGTCAGATAAAGTAACGGCTATCATTTAATTAGCAAATTAGGTTTTTTGTAAGAAGCAAGATTATTTTCAATTTTCTAACGGGCTGTAGTATACCGGTAGTACGCGTCCATGGGGTGGATGTAGACCGGGTTCGATTCCCGGCAGCCCGACCATATAAAAAATCCGCGATTATTTGCGGATTTTTTATATGGTCGGGCTGAGCAAGACAACTGCGGTCTTGCGTCCGGGAATCGAAAACCTTCTCCGCTATTTGTGAGCGGCGAGGCCGCCGTGAACAAATCGGAAAGGTATACTGTTCTCGTAGAGAAAGATATCCCAGCAGCCCGACAAAAAGAAAAGACTCGCTATTTTTTGCGGGTCTTTTCTTTTTGTCGGGCTGAGTGAATGATCCGCCGGCTGGCGGAGCTTCATTCGCGTCCGGAAATTGAAGATGTTGAGCATGCCGCAACGAGCCCTGAGCTTGCCGAAGGGCGAAGCGAGGCGTGAAACATGTACCGTCCATGTAATGGAAGATATTCCGGCAGCCCGACCATAACAAAAAACCTGCTCACTTTTGCAGGTTTTTTGTTTTGTCGTATCTTTTGCTTATCGGCCGGCTTTTTGTTATTCTTATTTATATGAAACAACACTTTGAAGAAACCCTGCGTGTTTTTAGCGATGTTGCAAAAGAAAAAACAAATGAACCTTTAAAAGAAATAAGGGGTCAATTGGAAAAAAAAGAACTGGAGGAAATGGTGCCAGATACCGCGCGCGTGCAGGTTTTGGAGTTGCAGGAAGAAAAGCAGAGAATCATAAAATGGCTTCACGAACAAATTCAGGCGATAGACCGAAAAGAAGAGGTGCGTTCCATACGCGAAGAAAGAGAAGATAGCAAAGATTATTATGTTGATGAGAACATGAACGTCAAATGGAAGAACGAAATGGTACCGATTACCAAGGGAGACCTTGCGACCGACGGAGAATGGGGGCTTTTGTATAATCTGGATAAATCTCTTCCGAGAGACGTGAAAAAAGAGTTTGTCGTCGCTGAAGCGAAGCGGGCGATACGGGATTTGCTTGATAAACAAATAGCGACAACGGAAACAAGCAGAAGAATACCGAAATGGGCGGATGAAGGAATGAAACAACATATGGAGGCATTGAAAATATTTTATGGCGGGATTCTGGGTACGAATATTCATAACAAACCATGGGAATCGCTTGAAGGGATGATTGCTGAAAAAATGATTACCACCACGATGGAGAAATTTAAAATAGATAACGATGTCTCTTACGAATTTTTTCATGGGGATGCTTCTGATGACGCTGAAAGAAAATTGGATTGTTATCTTGTTATACCGGAACATACTCGCGGTGTAAAAACACGGACGGAAGACAGAGAGGACATAGGGATACAACTGCTTGTCGGGCCAAAAACACCGACGGAACATCAAATACAAAAGAAAGAAAGAGCCATAGCCAAATCAAAAAGAGATTTTGGTTTGGAGGATATTGATGACCTTGTGCTTATCAGCCTTTCATATATTCATTCAAGAGATAAATACGATGAATGGATTCAAAAAGGAAGGAAACCGGGCGGTCCTGAAAAATTGTGGGATGAAGAAACTCAAATAAGAGTTTTCTATGGCATTTTAAAAGGATTTTTTGAGGATGATACGATTGAAGAAATGTGGAACAACAGGATGGGAAGAACCGGCGAAGAAAGAATAAAAATGATTGAACGAAAAATTCAAAAAGAAATGGAAAATCCGCGCGAGAATCTTAATAATGAAGCAAAAAAAACAAAAAAACAAAAAATTAGCAGATTGAAACAAGGCATTGACGCGCTATCAAAAAATCCGAACCCGAACGAGAAAACGAAAAAGAAGATTGACAAAAAAAGACGTGAATTAGAATTATTACAACGGGAATTTCCATCCAAGAGCACCGAGAACAAGATGGAAAATGACGCACAATTAGACAAAAAAAGAATAAATGCGTTACATGCGTTCAAACAAGAAATTAAAGAAGAAATGGAACAAGCGCAAAAAAACGGCGCGGTGAAAATATACACCCCGGAAGAAGTTGCCGAGTATCAACAAGGGCTGGTGAAAAAATCGGAAGAATCAAAAATAGCCGATGAAAATCGCTCCGAAGAGTATTTCCGCAAGCTTTTTCACACTGAAACGAAATCGGGCGATGTTTCAAGAAAACAAACAGAACCGGAACGGCGCGACAAAAACGGATTGAAGATTATAGATGATTTCAATAAAAAATACGGCGGCACGTGGTTCGGAAAGAAAAAATAACGGGGAGGTGGAATTATTTCGTGAAATTTGGTAGTGTTGTAATAAGTATAAGGGATTAGTATATGGTGAAAGGACGACGAACTTGGCGGAGAGACCGCCTTGCATGGCGGACTCACCGCCAAGTTACGAAAAAACGGCGTTATTTGTTCCTTCTCCTTACTTGTCCCTCCGTAGCTTTTAGCGAAGGGGGATACATATCCCATATACATAACGCGCCCGGGTGGCGAAATTGGTAGACGCGTACGCTTCAGGTGCGTATGTAGCAATACATGGAGGTTCAAGTCCTCTCCCGGGCACAAAATTAAAATTGGCGGTGAGTCCTCCTTTTGAGAGGTCTCTCCGCCAATTTTAATTTTTGTGCTCGGGAAGAAAGTGAACTGCTTCACTTTCGTGAGGACTTGAACGCCGGAGCCATGCCCCGCAGGGCAGGTGAGGAATGGGGAGGGACCCATTCCGCAAGACCTTCTTCTAATATTTTGTGAGGGACGAAACAAAATATTGAAAAGGTATACTGCGCCAGTAAGGCGAGGCGGTGCCCAGCCCGAGGAGGTCGCAACCGACGAGAGGCGAGGGAAAGATTCCTCTCCCGGGCACAAATTACAAAAATGGCGGAGAGACCTCCAAAGGGAGGACCCACCGCCATTTTTGTAATTTGCGCGCCAGTAACCAAAATCTCTTTTTTCGGGTATAATATACTGTACGGGCACCTAAAACGCCCCGTTTGCACTATATGATTCAAGCAACAATTTTTGATATGGACGGACTCCTGATTGATTCCGAACCCACTTGGCGCAAGGCGGCGCAGGAGGTACTGGCGAAGATCGGCATTGTTCTTTCCGATGAAAAAGGAAAAGAAACGATGGGTCTTCGCGTGGATCATCTCGTTGAATATTGGTATCATCGTCAGCCGTGGATTGGACCGTCCTGCAAAGAGGTGGAGCAAGAAATAGAAAAAAAAGTAATTGAAGCCGTTCGGGCAAATGGTATTCCGAGAGAGGGGATTATGGAAGCGTTGGAGTTTGTAAAAGGAAAGAATGTAAAAATGGCCATTGCTTCCTCTTCCTCAATGGAGGTTATCCATGTGATTTTGGAACATCTGAAAGTGGAGAAATATTTCAGCGAACTCTATTCGGCGGAATTTGAAGAGTATGGAAAACCGCATCCCGCCGTTTATCTTACTTCCGCAAAAATGCTTGATGTTCCCGTTGAACATTGCCTTGCTTTTGAAGATTCTTTCAACGGTTTGCTCGCGGCGAAAGCGGCGCGGATGAAATGCATCTGCATTCCGGACGAATCCCTTCGCGGAAGCGCGAAGCTGGGCATTGCCGATATTGTTCTTCCGACGCTTGCGCATTTCAATGAGGATGTATGGAAACAAATTGAAGAATAAAAAATTTTATGGACAACAAATCAAAAGTAAAACTCCGCACGTGGCTGGAAATAAACCGGAAGGCGGCGGCGCAAAATTACAAAGTTTTTCGGAACATGATACGACCGGAAACGAAACTGATGGCGATAGTGAAGTCAAACGCGTACGGAAACGAACTCCTTGGATTTTCCAAAATGCAGGATGAATTCGGTGCGGATGCGTTCGGGGTGGATTCCATTACCGAAGGACTTGCCTTGCGCGAAGCCGGCATCACAAAACCCATCCTTGTTTTGGGCTATACGATCCACAGCAATGTTCGCATCGCTTCGGAAAAAAACATAAGTATCACGCTTTCCAATTTTGAGGCGCTTCATCTTCTTGTGAAAGAAAAAACGCCCATCAAGGTGCATATAAAAATTGACAGCGGAATGCATCGGCAAGGATTTTTCCCGAGGGACGCGAAAAAAGTTGCCGGCATTCTCAAAAAATCGCCCCTCATCAAGGTTGAGGGCGTATATACGCATTTTGCGAACGCGAAAAACCCGAGTTTCACGGAAGATACGGGCAAACAGGCGGCGGAATTCAAAATAGCGGCGGATATTTTTGAAAAAGCGGGTTTCCGTTTTTTGAAACACGCAAGCGCAACGTCGGGAACGATGCTTTTTCCGGAATATCACTTTGACATGGTGCGCATCGGCATCGGTTTATCCGGACTGTGGCCCGCGAAAGAGGTTGAGCGGGCACTTGAGAAAAAGATAAAATTATTCCCCGTGCTTTCGTGGAAGACCATTATTGCGGAAACAAAAATACTGCCGAAGGGCGACCGGATAGGATACAATTTCACGGAAACTTTTCATAAAGATACGAAAATTGGAATCTGTCCGATCGGATATTGGCATGGTTTTCCGCGGGCGCTTTCGTCCATCGGTCATGTGCTTGTAGGAGGGGAGCGCGCGCGGGTGCTTGGGCGCGTTTCTATGGATATGATTGCGCTTGACGTGAGCGATATCAAAAACGTACATACGGGAGACGAAGCGGTGCTTATCGGCAAGATGGGGAATAATAAAATTACGCCGGAAGAAATGGCGGCCTATGCCGACACTTCAAGCTATGAAATAGTAACGAGAATCAACCCGAAGATACAGAGGGTGTTTGTGTAAAAAAACTTGACAAAAAACTGAAAAAGAATATGATAGTATCATATTACGATGTAACACATTAAAAATATGAGCACTCTTTCTGTTCCATTAACCCCGAAACTTGAGGATTTTATTGATTCTTT
>JBAYGK010000053.1:0-8599 GCA_041666665.1 Minisyncoccota bacterium | reverse complement strand
CGAAACGGTTCAAATTGATTTTGATGGCGTGCTCACCGTTACTCCTTCGTGGCTGGATGAATTTCTTACGCAACTTGCTGTCTACAACGAGGGGAAAGTGGAGTTACTCCCGACAAATAACGCGTCGGTATTGGCGGCGCTACCGGTGCTGGCGGAAGCACGACAAGATTTTGTTGCGACGATTGTAAAACAAGCCATCAATCAAGGATAAAAAATCGGACAAACATTCAAAAAAAGCGGGGTAAAAAAAGATCCGCGCCAATTCCGAAATGAGCGCAAAAGACCCGGAAAAATTCGCCCCGCTCGGAGAAAAAGAAAAAAATCTCCTGAATGCCGCCGCGACACGGCGCACTCTTTCTCCGAGAGCGTATCACCGCATCATAAAACTCGCGCGGACGATTGCGGACTTGGCGGGTTCAGAAAGTATACATGAAAAGCACCTGCTTGAGGCGTTGGGATATAGGGAGAAGAAGAATTAGTTTGTGATAATAAAGTTTGATATACTGTTTTTATGAAAAACTCAAAATGGTGGAGCAACGCGGTGTTTTACGAATTGTATGTGGATAAATTTGCCGGTGATTTTCGCGGATTGTCCGAAAAACTTGATTACCTTGAAAAACTTGGAGTGAGTTGTCTTCATATTCTTCCGCATTACCCATCGCCGATGATAGATGACGGCTATGATATTTCCGATTATAGAAATGTGCAAAAAGAACTCGGTACACTAGACGATTTCCGATCGTTCGTGGAAGAAGCACACAAAAAAGGAATTCGCATATTAACCGATTTTGTTCTCAATCATATTTCCGCGGAACATCCATGGTTTATAGACGCCCGAAGCTCTAAAGAAAGTAAATACAGAAATTATTTTCTTTGGTCTGACACGGGGGAAGAGTTAAAAGAGTCAACCAATGTTTTTTTTCATATAAAACCAAAAAATTGGATTAAAAATGAAGCAACGAACGATTATTACTTCACGACTTTTTACGCAGAACAGCCGGATTTGAATTGGAATGAACCGAAAGTAATGGAAGAAATGCTCGCGATAATGGATTTTTGGATAGACCTTGGAGTTGATGCTTTTCGCCTTGATGCCGCCCCACACTTGATAAAAAAAGAAGGAACAAACTCAAACGGACTGCCTGAAACCCATGCCGTATTAAAAAAGATCCGCGCTCATCTTGATGAAAAATATCCCGATATCGCTCTGCTTGGGGAAGTGCACGACACGCCGGAGCGAACGCGCGAGTATTTTGGAACAGGCGACGAATGTCATATGGTGTATCATTTCCCGCTTGCGATAAAAACAATACTTGCCGCAAAAAGAAATGATAATCATATTGTTGATGAAATAATCGCGAGTATGGGTGGAATTCCCGACGGTTGCGGATGGGTTACTTTTTTAAGAAACCACGACGCTCTTGTTTTTCCGATCCTCACACCGGAAGAAAAAGCCGAAATACTTGAATACGGCGACCCGACGGGGAAATATCGTTTCCGCACGGATCGCGGAATTGCCGTCCGCCTCGCCACATTATTTGAGAAAGAACCGGAAAAAATTAGAAATGCATTCAGTTTGCTCTTCAGAGAACCCGGCTCTCCTGTCATATACTATGGCGAAGAAATTGGAATGAAGAATGATACTACAATTGGTGAACAAAAAGATACTCGCCGATATGTTCGCGGAGTGTTTGATTGGGAAACAGCTACTATTCAAACGAAGGACGCTGACTCACTTTTTTCGTTTATTGCAAAAGAAATTCAAACAAAAAAAGCAGGCGAATAGTAAAAATAACAAAAAAAAGAACAAGGTTTACTACTTGTTCTTTTTTTTGTAGGACACCTATCTTGGACGAATTCCCGAATATGAAAGCACTTGCTTGAGGCGTCGGGGGGTACAAGGAGGAGAAGAATTGATATTTGTTCATCTGATTATAAAACATCCGCCAAGAACGAACCATGGCGGATAAATATTTTATTTTATTGAATCAGTTTCCGTTTATGAGCGGATGATACGCCGATAAATAAACGTTAAAAGGGCGGGATTCAGAGTCCGCTCTTTTTTTGTGCGAAACATCTTCCGCGAGGATTATTTCGCAGGAACGAAAACTGATTCAATGAAATAAAATTCAGCGGTGAAAAATATTTTTCAGGACAGCTTTTTCGCGCTTTGAATTCTGGATAATTCTTCGGTCAGGTGTTTGAAAAGCCATGTTTGCTTTTCTTCTTTTAAAAAAGGATAGATTTCCAGCCAATAGGAAAGTTCCTCGCGGTCTTCTCCTTCCGCGATGAGCGTTTCAATTATTTTTGCCAATTTTTCTTCGTTCATTTTGGTGTTTTTTTATTTATCGCCCGCGCCTTCATCTTCAAACGCTTCGCTGACGGACTTTTTTAAATTTTCAAATCCTTCAAGAAACGATGCTGTTACGTCTTTTTCCGTTTCTTTGACCGTTTCCGCATAGCGTTCCATAAAACTTTTTGTGCGCGCAAAAATTTCCGCCGACCGATCGTGTCCCTTTTCTCTCAAATCTTCGGCAATTTTTCCGATCAAAACGGGACTTTTCCCCGCCAACACGGCAAGATTTCGCGCAGTCATTACCGTACCGGGCGGCGTAAAAAAGAAGACGATGCTTGAGACCGATACGGCCGCCTGAATGATCCTCTCCTTGCCGTTGAGTTCTTTTCCGTCTGATGTTGTTCCCAAAACGGATTCAAAAATCTTTTTCCCGTCGCCGACAAAAGGCACAAGATCAATCGCCTCGCTCGCTTCGGTCGTCAGTATTTCCGAAAGCTCTTTCTCTCGTTCTTCTCCGCACCGTTTGAAGATCTTTTCTTTTTCCAAGTTTTGCGGCCCGCTTTCAATATTCGTAATTGTATCGTTTTCCATATTTTCGTTTGCTTTCAATATATCACGGAATGAATTCACGGCAAAGGTTTGGTTCATTTGACGAAAGATGAAGAATTGAAAAAACATTTTGAGATGGAATAATTTTTCTTTTTCCAATGTTTTTAAGCTCTATTTCACACAATGCAAATTTCAGGATATGAAATTTGCATTGTGTGATTTTTTGGAATAAACAAAATTAAAAAATACCCCGACGGTTTGGGTCGGGGCGAGATTTGTTTTTTTGTTATTTATTCGTCGCTGAAAAATGTTTCCAATTCGGCTTTTTCGGCTTCGTAGGTTTTTTCAATGTCGTCTATTTTGTATCCGTCCAAGAATCCGTCTGCATAATGCCCGAAAGATTTGTACCCTTTGGGCGGTTTGTAGAAAGTGAAGCGTCTCGGATAACACACTTCTTGAACGCATAACGCATAGGCGGTATGGTATTTTGCTTTATCAAGAGAGTTGAGCAGTTGATTCAGCGTTATATTGCGATAGCTATCCCAAACAAAAGGGTTTCTCTTGCACCCGTAATCATCTTCAATCCAAAAAATTTCTTCGTATTTTGGCAACCACACTTTTTTCAAAAACGGCATCGGTATTGGAATGCGAGTGAAGAAAAATGGTATCATGAGGAAACCGCGGCGCACGGCATACAACCCTGCACACCCAAGTTCGTTTCCATCGGAATCAAACAAAAATAATTTGTCATCCGTATTGCGTTTCCAATTATAAAAATCCAGTTCGCGCGATACAAGAATTTCAGCGTTGTAATTCTTGTTAATATATTTCTCTACCCAAGGGTGTTCTTCAATAACCTTTCTGCCTCTTACAATAGTCATAACTTTCTCCTCCGGCATCGCGCCGGTTGTGTTCAACTTCAAAACACTGTTTTGAAGCAAAAATCGGTACATCGCGTACCGATTGTTTAAGTCAAGTTTCAATGTTGACGCAATTATAGCGATTTATTGCAACGAACCGACCTGTTGTAAACATAGCATGCGCTTGATTTATTGTCAACAGTATAGCGAAATGCTATTTCTCTATTTCGGCGACCACTTCTTCGCTGTTCATAAATTTATAGAATACCGCCATGACTACGAAGGCAATCAGGGTCATTGCGATGGCATAGTTGCCGAAAACTTTTGAACCTTTTCCGAAATAATAGCCGATGGCGAGAAAGGGCGCGCTCCAGATCGCCGAAGTTATGAGAATGACACCGGAATACAAACTCCGGTTCATTTTCGCGAGACCTGCGGGAATGGGAATGAATACCTTGAGAGCCGGGACGAGTTTGCCGACGGCGAGAAACCACACCCCTTTTTTTCGGAATGCCGCCTCAACTTTTTTGATCTCTTTTTCGCGAAAGATTTGAAATTTCACGAGATAGGCGAGTCCTTTCCCGCGCGCCACTTCGTAAAGAATGATATTGCCGACGGTGTTGCCGAGCGTTCCCGCGACGATAACGGCAACCAAAGAAAGATCGCCCTTAAAAACAAAATACCCCGCAATGATGTAAAGCACTTGGCTTGAAGGAAAGCTCACGAAGCCGTTTGATATCATGAGCGCGAAGATGCCGAGATAGCTGAACGAAACGATTATTGTTTCCGTGTCCATAGAAATATAATTGTAACACACGGAAGCCAAATTGACATATTTATTCTTTTTGGAGTATGTGAGATAATATGGGCACGAGAAAAAAGTTGAAAGAAAAAAGAAAAAAGTACGACCGTCAGCGGACTTTTTTCTTTTAACTTTTTTCTTTTAACTTTTTAAAATCATGTCGCCAAAATTTTGGGTAATAAAAGCGAATGGGGAGCGGGAAATTTTTGATCAAATAAAACTTCGCGATTCTTTGCGGAGAAGCGGGGCGAGCGAAGAGGATATCGGCACGGTTGTAACGCGGATACTTTCCGAGATGCGCGACGGCATGTCCACGGAAAAAATATATCGGCACGCTTTCGCTCTTTTAAAGCGCCAGCACAAAGGAGTTGCGGCGCAGTACAGTTTGCGGCGCGCGATTCGCGAGATGGGACCGTCGGGTTTCCCGTTTGAACAATATGTCGGAGAAATTTTTCGGTCAAAAGGATATGAGGTCAGAGTCGGACTTATTATTCAAGGCTGGTGCGTGGAACACGAGGTGGATGTTTCAGCAAAAAAGGACGGCACGCACGTTCTCATTGAATGCAAGTTTCACAATGAAGAAGGATTTAAAACCGATCTCAAGGTTGCTCTGTATGTTCGCGAACGATTCCAAGATATTCAGAAAAAACATGAAAGCATGAAGGATACCGCCGAGCGGTTTCACGAAGCGTGGCTTGTGACGAACACAAAATTGACTTCAAAAGCGATTGAGTATTCATTGTGCGCAGGGCTCAATGTCATCGGGTGGAATTATCCGCGGCACGGAAACCTGCAAGATTTGGTGAATGAAACCCGGCTTTATCCGATTACGGTTTTAACATCGCTTTCTTCCGCCGACAAACGACGGCTTATGGATAACGACATCGTTCTCTTCCGCGATCTTTTCAGCCAAAGAAAAATGCTTCACGGCATCGGACTTGATGAAGCGAAGATTGAACGCGTATTGGCTGAAGCAACGGCACTGAACAAGATGACGCTGACGTAAATAACACCAATAATACGAATGACCGTATCCGCGAATCCGCACGTATCGGTGTTTTTTGTAACCTGAATCCGAAAACCTACCGTCGTCATGCCGGACTTGATCCGGTATCCACGTCGTTAACGGCTATTCCATGGATCCCGTGTCGCGGCACGGGATGACGGGTAAGCTTTTTGTTCCGCAAAATATGGTTTTCGGATTCACGTTTCGTGCGCTTGACAAGATGTAATTTTTTAATGTACGATTAAATCGGTAATTCTTTGAATTTATATTTTGATACCCTGTGTTGAAGGAGGTATCCTGTGACTGCGTTTTTTGTTATTTTTCTTATTTATTTGTCGCTGGCGCTTCACGAATTCGGTCACATGGAAACCATGCTGAACAAAGGACTGAAGGTTTTGGAATTCGGCATTGGTTTGCCGGCGGGTCCTCGGATTTGTTATACTCCAAAAACCGGAAAATATGCCGGCGTCTGCTTTTCATTCTATTTGCTCACATGGTTTCTGGGCGGTTTCGTCAGGTGCCCCGGGAATGATATGGAGAATCTTCCTTATAAGGATAAGGCGTTCATCGCCTGTGCCGGACCTTTTGCGAACATTCATTTCGGATGTTTGCTCATTATCTCGGTGTATATCGCCTCAATAGCAATATATCATCCTGAAACGGCATCCGCATACGGGCTAACCGATTGGATTCTTTATCTGTGGCTATTTCTTTCCGCAAGTCCGTATTTTTGGGTTTCGTTGATTACCGTTCCTGTGCTGTGGTTTGGCAGAAAATGGATCAGTATTTATCTCGGTCCCGTAATCGGCGCGCTCTTGCTTGCGTGGCTTGTTCGCTCAATCTTGCAAATAGATGTGACCGAGTACGCTTCGGCGGCGGTTGGACCCGTCGGTTTTGCGGCTGAATTATCAGAGATGACACCGGATTTTTTGTCCGCTCTTTTGATAGCCGGACAGTTTTCCATCGCTATCGGAGCATTTAATCTTTTGCCGATTCCGCCGATGGACGGCGGGTTGCTTATTCTTCCGGCGATTGAGAAAATTTCTCCGCGCCTTGCTTCCTTTTACCAAAAAGTGGGGCTCATCTTTATCGTACTGATAACGGTCTTTGTTTTTGCGAAGGATATCATTAACTACGTCGGTTATTACGGATTGATACCCGTTGCAGTAATAGCGTTCGCGTATTTTTTTGAGAAAATTTTACCGCGAATTGCTTCGTCTTATCAAAAACTCGGGCTCATCTTTGTACTGATAACGGTCTTTGTTTTTGCGAAGGATATCATTAACTATATCGGTTATTACGGATTTATACTCGTTATACTATTAGTGGCACTCTCGCACTTTTTGAAGAAATAATTCGTTTTGCCACAACCCATTCCGATTTTTGTCGGGGTGGGTTTTTTTGCAACGCTTATATATTATGGCAAGTGTTGAGGTCGGCGGTGAATGTACCCGCCGCCAAAAAAATTGACAAAAATAATTGAATATGATAATACGGAAAACGGAAAGAGGGCGGCAATTTTTGTTGTTTCCTTTGCACCTGCGACTCTGACCGGTTTGCGGATTCAGTAACTTAACAGGAGAATAGAAATGGCTGACGAAAAAGTCATAGAGGGGACGGATATCACGACCTCTCAAATGAAAGAATTTTGGCGCTTGGTTGATGACGGTATTATCAATAGAGCGGTATTGCAAGCGCTCATAGAAAATCACGCTGAACAGGACGGGCGCGTCCTTATTATTGACCGAAGCGTTCCGTTCAACCCTGCCTTCATGGGTGATGGCTGGAAGATAGAAGAGCAAGACAAACTTTCTGTGATTTTGGCGGAAATTGACTTCAATAAAGTATCCTTTGAAACCTGTCTTAAAGAAGGCGAGTCGTGTATCACCGGCGAAAAAAAGCTGAAACGCCACGCAAAAGCGAAGCATGTCTGCGCCGATGCAAAAATTGGACAGACACTCTATGAAGAAGAAGGTCAAAAAACGCTTGATCGCATTTATAGAGAAAAAGGAATTACTTGGCTTGAGTTACTTGGTACAACCCTTCGCAGTCCGGATGGCGATCGCTGTGCTCTGATTCTGTACAGGGGTGACGGGTGTTTGTCATGGACATGGAACTACGGCTGGCTCGACAACTATCGGTATGCAGACTATCCTTCTCTCGTGCTTGCAAGCACTTAGGATTTTGTCACCTTGCTCTTTTTGACCCTGTGATTTTTGTCCTTTGACGGCATCAATATAACAAATAATATTTTTGAGAATTTATCGCTAAATCCACGCATTCGTGCGTGGATTTCTTTTATGTGATAAAAATCGGTTGTCATTGCTTTTGACTTTTCCCGCTCGCAAGCGGGACCCCGCCATACCGGCGCAGTACACCTATTGGATATTTTGTTCGTACCTCACAAAATCTCTCAAGAAGGTTTTACGGAATGGGTCCCTACCCATTTCTCACCTGCGGGCGGTGGTTTCTTTTTACTTTTTTCTTATAGCGCGTATAATAACCGGACATATGAAACCCGCAGGAAAAATTTCCATTCGCAAAATTCAAATCGGCGCGCTTCTTTTACTGGCGTTTATCGCCGTGTTTGTTTGGGTGATTGCCGCCTCGGAAAATCGCGGGCACATGCTTCGCGTGGCTTTTCTTGATGTGGGACAGGGGGATGCGATATTTATTGAAGCGCCGAACGGGAACAGCGCGCTTATTGACGGCGGGCCTCCTTCCGGAAAAGCGCTGTCCGAACTGGGACGCATCCTTCCTTTTTATGATCGCGATATTGACGTGATTATCGCAACTCATCCCGACCAAGATCATATCGGCGCGCTTCCCGACGTCTTGAAACGGTATTCCGCGCAAGTTCTCGTTGAACCGGATTTGTATTCGGGAAACGGATCGTACGAAGCGATGGAAACGATTGCGGAGAAAAACGGCGCGCAAAAAGTGATCGCCCGCGCGGGAGAAATCATAACGCTTGATAAAAATGTTACTCTGCAAATTTTGTATCCGGAGAAAAAATTTCCTCCCGCGGCGGAAACGAATCTTTCTTCGGTTGTCGTAAAACTCGCGTATGGAAACATTTCTTTTTT
>JBAYGK010000052.1:0-8631 GCA_041666665.1 Minisyncoccota bacterium | reverse complement strand
GATGCGATGGTAGAGGCGCACGGTCTTGAATCAACAAGAAGAAAAACGGGGAGACCCAAGAAAGGGTAGAAAACAATATTATGACATATATTTTAACAAAAAATCGTGACTGTCCCGAATTCCTGTCCCGAATTCCGAATTTCCACAAAAACCCCCGCCAATTTTTGGCGGGGTTGATTTTGCGTATCAGGAGAGAAACATCGCTCCGAAGTAGAGCATAAGAGCAACGGGAACGTACATAAAATATTCGCGCGGGGCGAAACGCCACCAATTGTTTTTGTGCCACCAAATATTTTCTTTTTTGAATTTCCGAAGACCGAAAACGGGATTGAGAATAAACCATAAAAAATCTTCGGTAACGCAGACGAGAAGCAGAAAAGCCAAAATCCGCATTTCCGTCGCCGCGCAAAACGGTTGAAACAGATATGCCATGTGCGCGAAGGAAAAATTATACAAATTCACCCACGCATGATAGCCGGTGATTTCACGGCCGCCGAAAAGCCATCGGCTTAAAACATGGTTCCCGCTGAGCCGCCATGTGGGCAAATTTTTCGCCCAACCATCGCCCCCTTCTATTGCGATCTCAAGTTTGGCGAAACAAAAGCTTATCCATAAAACAAACAAAAAGAAACAAAACGTACTCATGGGAATTTCCTCCGCAATGACGGCGCTAAATTTTTTACGGTTGGAAAAAGCCGCTTCCGTTTTCGGTATACCATTTTGCCGCCATTTTGCCAATCGGCGGCGGCGATTGCGCCCCGATAATAGCCATATCAAAATAAAAATAAAAATCCGTTTGAGATTGCTCAAACGGATTTTTGGGATTTGTTATCGTTGCGGTTTGTCCAAGTCCTTACTGAAAGAAAAAGTACATATCCCGCAGGTTTATTTTTCCGTCGCCGTTCAAATCGTTTCTGGGGCTGTACGGTTTGAAAATATTCGTCACCCATATTCCCGCATCTACGAGATTTACCGTTTTGCTGTCGTTCATGTCGGGGTTTTGCGCGGGTATTTTAAGAGCTTCTATTTCATAAGAGAGTTCGTTTATTTTCGGAGCGACGAGCGTCCCTTTTCCGTCCGCAATCGCGAAAGAAGTTTTCTCCGCCGTTATTTTTACCGTGCCGGTTTGTTTTGTCAGAAAAATTATCGTAAACACTTTTCCCGTTTTTACGAACCCTCCTTTGCGCAAAACGCCACCACCGAGGGTAATCGTTCCAATATCATTGAAAAAAGACGGAGCATTCACCCACAGATCAATAATTGAATTTGTCTGATCTATGGAAACCACTTCCAGTTTTTCGGGGGGGAAGGAAAGCGACGACTCTATGGCATTAATCGGGGTGTCCGTATTCACATTCACATCAACGGCGAACGTGTCGCCGACCAGTCCTTTTGTTGAAGAGGAAACGAGAGAGAAGTCCGCGACTGGAATTTTATCGGGAGAAACAACGGCGGTGTAGGTCAAAAAAATGAAAAAGAGCACCGGAGTGGTATACACTATTTTTCTCCGATGTTTTTTTATGAGATGTTTCATGCGATAATATTTTTCCATATAAATAAATAATTTATGGTTTTTGGTTTTCGGTTCGTTCGTTAAAGAACTTCTTTAATTTTCATCACTATATCGTCAATGGAGGTATCGGCCTTTTCAATAAAACCGGCGACTTTGTATTTTTCGGTTTGTGCGCCGAGGCTTTCTCCTTTTTTGAGATTGGTCATTATCAATACTTTTGCCGCGGCGCCCCACGAGTCTTTTCTCAGCTCTTCCAGCGCGGATATCCCGTCCATTTCGGGAAGCATAAGATCAAGCAGTATGAGGTCGGGATGTTTCATAATCGCCATTTTGAATCCCTCTTGTCCGTCCCGCGCTTCCATGACTTTGAAACCCTCCATGGCGAGTTTGTCGCATAAAACCTTTCGGAGAGCGTTATCGTCTTCCACGACGAGAATTTTTGTTTTTTTGAAAAGATTAAGTGGAAAAGGGGGCATGGATGTTTTTCGTTAAATGGTTGATTGTTACATTAGATAGTATAACATTTTTGAATCGGGAGTGAAATGGGGGCATCCATCCAAGTCTAAAGTCTAAAGTCTAAAGTCTAAAGTCTAAAGTCTAAAGTCTAAAGTCTACTTTTAAAAATTCTGCGAAATTTTTAAAAGTCAATACGCCGTTGTCGTGGCCCTACAGACCTTATGCTTGCCCGTCCGTAGTCCGCCAGCCGTCGGACGAAGGCGGGGACTTTTGACCTTATGGACTATCGCGGGGTTGACCCCGTTAGAATTTATATATTTTTGAGTATGTAATTCCATGGTTTTTTGATAAATACTAATGATCTTAGTCTTAGTTTGCGTATAAAACTCTAACGGGGTTGACTTACGCTTGTCTTTTTGTTAGGATACACCGTAAAGCTCTCGGATAAGCGGGGCTTTTGTTTTTGACTAAAAATCACCATGACAAGATCGCTCAAAAAAGGTCCCTACGTGGACGAAAAACTTTTAAAGAAAATTGAAGGCAAAAAGCCGTCTCAAACCGAACCCATTAAAACATGGGCACGGGCGAGTCAGATTTCACCGGAAATGGTGGGATTCATTTTTGGCGTTCACAACGGAAGACAGCATATTGAAGTTTTGGTATCGGAAGATATGGTCGGACATCGTTTGGGAGAATTTTCCCCGACAAGAAAATTCATACGGCATGGAGGCAAGATGCAGAAAGAAATAGAGCAGAAGAAGAAAGAGTCCGAGATTGCCGCCGCGAAAGCCGCGAAGGCCGCCCCTGCCGATTCAAAAAAGAAGTAAACAATAAATAACGAGCTTTTAGCTGTTAGGTTTTAGCTTTTAGCTTAAAACGACGACAGCAACGGATTCGCCCGTGAAGCTAAAAGCCAACAACTAAAACCTAAAAGCTAACTAACATGGAAACTGGAACAGCAACCCTTAAGAATTATAGGCAATCGCCGAGAAAAGTACGGCTTCTCGCCGACTTGGTCAAAGGAAGAGAAACAAAGGAAGCTTTGACGATTCTTCGTTTTACCCCGAAACGGGCGTCCCTCCCCATAATCAAACTCATTGAAAGCGCTCTCGCCAACGTGAAAAGTGCCGGCGCCTCCGATAAAGATTTTTTCCGCATCGTCAATATGACGGTAGACAAAGGAGTGGTCATGAAAAGAAGCATGCCTCGCGCGCGCGGAAGAGCTTTCCCGATCAAGAAGCGCACCAGTCATGTCACGGTGACAATCACGCGTTTTGAGCCGATTGAAAAGGAAAAGAAATCCGTGAAAAAAGAAACAAAAAAGCCGACGGAAGCAAAAACGGAAAAGAAGGTCGCTGCAAAGAAACCGGTCGCAAAAAAAGCGGAAAAATAATTCGTCATATACATATACTTATACTAAAAACTTATACATAATTTATGTCACACACCGTTCATCCATATTCGCATCGTTTGGGAATCCTCAGAGATTGGAAATCTCGCTGGTTTGCCGTTCCGGGAAAATATCAAGATTTCTTGAGATCGGATGTTCTCATTCGGGAATATTTGGAAAAACGCCTTCACGGACACCACGTGAGCGCCCTTGAATTTGAAAGAAGCGCCGATACGCTGAAAATCCTCATTAGGACGGCTCGTCCCGGCATGATTATCGGAAGGAGCGGAGAAGGACACACCAAGCTCAGAAAGGATGTTTTTGATTTTGCGAAAAAGAACAAAATCGCCCTTTTGGAAAATTTGAAAATAGATATTGAAGAAGTGCGCTTTCCCGAAACGGATGCCACGATCGTCGCGCAGATGGTCGCGGAAGGACTTGAGAAACGCATGCCGTTTCGCCGCGTTCTTAAACAAACGATAGAAAAAGTCATGGCAAGCAAGGCGGTTATGGGGGCGAAGATCGGCATTTCCGGACGTTTGGGAGGAGCCGAAATGAGCCGTTCCGAAGAAATCAAAAAAGGAAATATTCCTCTGCAGACATTCCGCGCCGATATTGATTTCGCCAAAGAGAGAGCCAACCTTCCTTACGGAGTTATCGGCATCAAGGTGTGGATATACAAGGGAGAAATTTTTGAGCAGAAACAGAAAACATTTTAATGAATTTTTTATAAACAACCAACATGTTATCCTTCCCAAGAAAAGTAAAACATCGCAAGTGGCAGACGGGCCGCATCAATCCGAAAAAACCCCGCGTTGAAACGCGCGGCATTACGGTTGCCTTCGGGGCATTCGGTTTGAAAGCTCAGAGCGCCGGACGCATCCGTTCCAATCAGATTGAGGCCGCGAGAAAGACGCTTACGCGCACCATTTCCAAAACGGGAAAGGTGTGGATTCGTATTTTCACGGATAGACCCATAACGCAGAAAGCCGCCGAGGTGGGAATGGGCAAGGGAAAAGGAGACCCGGTCGGATATTGTTTTGAAGTTTTTCCGGGACGCGTTCTTTTTGAAGTGGACGGCGTGCCCGAGGCGCTTGCGAGAGAAGCCCTCCGCAAAGCGGGAGCGAAACTTCCGGTTAAAACGAAAATCGTCGCACACGTCTAAATTTTTACGAACATGACTGATGAAATAAAAACAAAAAACGCCGAAGAACTGATAAAAGACCTCAAGGAAAAGAGGGAAGGTTTGCGCGGAATGAGATTTAATATCTCCGGTTCCAAGATCAAAAATGTCAGGGAACAGCGCGGCAAGAAAAAAGAGATCGCCCGCATTTTAACCGAGCTTAACGCACGACGAGTATAAGGGATTAGTATAAGTATAAGGGGACGACGTCCGTCCGGTCCATCTCCTTATACCAGCCCCATATACACGTAAAAAATATGGAACAGAAAATAATACACAAAAAGAAATTCAAAGGAACCGTTGTTTCCGACAAAATGGACAAGACCGTCGTCGTACGCGTCAATCGTTTTGTGAAGCATCCGAAATACGGAAAATTTTTGGAGAAGAGCAAACGATACAAAGCTCACGACGAAACGAACGAATACAAAACCGGAGACAAGGTCATTATTGAAGAAACCCGCCCGCTTTCAAAAGACAAAACCTTTAAAGTAACGGGAAAACAAATGTAAATAAGTATATGTATCTGGTATAGGTATAAGTATACGAACGACGGGCGTCGCATACCTATACTTATACAAGATACCTATACACGTAAATACCATGATTCAGCCACAAACAATAGTTAAAATAGCGGATAACACCGGAGCGAAGATCGGACGGGTGTTTAAGATACCCGGAGGCTCAAAGAAACGATATGCGGAGATCGGCGAAGTCGTCATTTTGGCGGTTCAGGTCGCCGAGCCGCGCAAATCGGTAAAAAGAAAAGATGTGCTTCAGGCGGTCGTCGTCAGACAAACAAAACCTTTCCGCAGAAAAGACGGTTCGTATGTTCGTTTTGACGAAAATGCGGTTGTCATATTGGAGAAAGGGAAGCTTGAACCGAAGGGCGGTCGCGTATTCGGTCCCATTCCGCGCGAACTTGCGGAGAGGGGATACCAGAAAATAGTATCGCTTGCGCCGGAAATCGTTTAATTTAAATAAAATATATGTACGTAAAGAAAGACGATATGGTCATAGTGCTCTCGGGCAAAGATAAAGGGAAGAAAGGAAAAATTCTTCGTGTTTTCCGCGAGCTGGATAAGGTGACGGTTGAAGGCGTCGCCGTCAGAAAAAAAACTCTGAAAGCCAAAAGAAAAGGGCAAAAAGGACAGATTATTGAAAAGGCCGTTCCGATTCATGTTTCAAATGTCGCCTTGATTGATCCGAAGACCGACCGGCCGACTCGCATTGGTTCCAAAATCGTGGCGAAGAAAAAAGTGCGAATTACGAAAAAGAGCGGAATGGAAATTTAAACGAGTATAAGTATCAGGTATAAGTATAAGTATACGACGATGTACGGCGATACTGCCTCCTATACCGGTAAAAACTATCATGGAAACAATAAAAGAAAAAGAGAAGAAGGCCTTCGTAACGATGAAAAGCGAATTCGGCTACAAAAACCCGATGCAATCGCCCCGGCTTGTAAAAGTTATCATAAGCTCCGGTACCGGCAAATCCAAAGATCCGAAAAGAAACGATCTCGTTGTTGATCGCCTCACAAAAATCACGGGACAAAAGCCCTCGTTGCGCGGCGCGAAAAAATCCATCGCTTCTTTCAAGGTGAGAGAAGGCGACCCCGTCGGCGTTATGGTAACGCTCCGCACGGGACGAATGTACGGATTTCTGGATAAACTCATCAATGTCGCCATTCCGCGCATGAAAGACTTCCGAGGTTTGGAAGCGAAAGCGATTGACGAAATCGGGAACTACACCTTGGGACTTCGCGAGCACACGATTTTCACAGAAGCCACCAACGAAGACTTGAAAGACGTTTTCGGACTCTCCATCACGGTTGTCACGACCGCAAAGAACGCGAAAGAAGCAAAAGCGTTTCTGGACTGCTTGGGCTTCCCGTTCAAAAAAGTTGAAGCGAAATAAATTTTAAAAAAAAATAAAAATCCCCGACGCGTGTCGGGGATTTTGAATGCGACCGTTACCACTTTGGAAGATCGTTTCTCACTTCTCTTTTTACATGGCGAACATTTTGATTTCTGCAGGAAAGGCACTCTTTTATCTGAAATACGTGTTCATATTCCGGATGGCTTACATCGCGCCCGCTATCCTCTTCATGGAAAATTTGCCACCTTGATTCGCATTTTTCGCATTTTTTGAAATAGGGGATTCCGAGTTCAAGCATAAGCAAAGAAACGGGCAAGAAAGACAGTAAAGCGATTGCGTTTGCATGAAATAAGAAGGAATCAAACAAAGCATTTCCGGGGATAACAACGGAAACAATATTCAAAACGATCAAGAAGAAATAAATAAGAGTTATCTTCACCAGAAGAATGCGGAGTATATATTTAAATGTGCTCATTTCCTTATCCTTTTTGTCGGGGGAGGGACTGTCTTCTTTCTAACATGGATAGTATGGCGTTGTCAATATGGCTATCTCTTGTATCTCCTCACACCTCGTTGCCGGTTCGGGGTTGTACCCCGAACCGAAACATTTGGAATATCTCGCAATATATGGAATTATTGCGAGATTGTGATTTTTTACAAACGTTCCGGAGCGGGGTACAACCCCGCTCCGGCGGCGAAATTTATGATTATTTTTAAGGGCGTGAGCAGTTACGGCTTCTTTTTGAATAAAAATGGTTATATAAAAACGCTTCCGATTGAAAGTCGGAAGCGTTGCATGCATATTAAGGCATAGGTTCAAATTCTTCTGTTTTCTCCGCTACGGGAGCCGGGGAAGTTTTTTTCGTTTCTTCCCGTTCGGAAGATTTTTTTATCTGCGAATGTACGGCCGCGAGAAGAAAAAGGGCGCCATATAAGCCAAGCGTGGCCAAGGCTTTCACCCCATTTTTTACCGCCCTTGCGTGAGAAGCGGCATAATTTCTGTCTTTCATCTGTTTTACCTCTGTGTTTTGCAAAAAGAACGTTCATCCGTAAAGGGAGAGCGAACCGTTGCACAGTATATACCATGGCGGGCTCATGTCAAGATTTTTCCGCGAATGAAAAATCAAATCAAAAACGAAAGCCCGCCGTAAACGGCGGGCGCTCTTGTTCATTTTTTCCCGTAATGGTCGCGGTAATAATCCCACCCATTCCGAATGAGCCAGAACATCCGAAGTCCGAGCATGCCCGCAATTGACGTCATGAAAAGGGGATAGCTCAACAATAAAGTATTATGTTCCATCAATTCGTGCGCGACAACCAAGAGCGGTATAAAAGTCATCCAAAGGGATAACGGCAACATGATGTACCACGCCGAGAGAATAAAAGCTTTTTCCGAATTTTCTTTCGCATATGCCGCCAGTTTCAGAGCTCCGATTTTCAGTTTTTCCGCAATAATAAGTACGAATTTCATTTTTATCTCCGATTGATAAAATCCTTCCACAGACTATCATCGTTTTTTGTTCACGTCAAGTTTTTCAAGGTTGCGAAATAGTTTAGGGTACTTTGTATCAAACTGTTAAAAATATGAAAAAAATAATAAGAAAATCGGAAAAATACATGGCGGTTTTTGAACCGGACAAGAACGGCGGTTTTACGGTGGTGACCCCTTCTTTGCCGGGGTGCATTTCCGAGGATGATACTTTTGAAGAAACATCAAAAAACATTGCGGAGACGGCGGAATGGTATGTGGAAGTTACGCATGCGTAAAAATTTTCCGCACAGTACTTGTGTTTTTTATTCATGGCGATATAATACACTTATGAAAAAAGAAAATGAAACTGAAATGGAGATGCTTGCTCGTCTTGTTGCAGACGGGTTTGGACGGGTGGAAAATCAAATCGGCGGGTTGGCTACAAAAGAAGAATTGACAGAACTCCGAGAAGAAATGAATGATCGTTTTGATCGTGTAGAAAATATTCTTTACCGCGGGCACGACAATCGCATTGAAAAATTGGAAGATAAAATGGCGCAAATTCAGGTTATCCTCGGGAAAAAGTTGACATAACGAATAAAGATACCAATATACGAATTTTTACGAATGATACGAATTAAATACGAATACGAACGACAAATAAACAAAAAAATACAAGCATTCGCTTCGGCTGGAATGGCAAAGAAAAATCCCGCGAACCGTCAATGACGGAACGCGGG
>JBAYGK010000051.1:0-8665 GCA_041666665.1 Minisyncoccota bacterium | reverse complement strand
CCGGGCGCGGTGAAAGGTCGGGAGGATTTACGGTAAAATCGCGAAACGCCGGAATCGGAGATTCATCGTCTTCGCGAACCACCCCGGTTAATTTTTCAAAAAAAGATTGTTTTTTTTCGTTTATGCGTGCGTTGTGTTTTGAAAACATAATTTTATTTTTTTATGCGCGCGAATTTTTTATTGAATGGAGGCGAGATAATATGGCGAGCGTTTGATTTTCTCAAACAGGACGATGATGACTACGATAACCGCCCACACCAACGCGAATATCGTCATCAGAGATTTTCCTTCCGTATCCATTATAAAATAATTGAATGCGGCATGCAATGCAAAAGCGATCGTCAAACCTGTGAATAAGTATGCGAAACGAACTGAATTCTTTTTTCCAACGCCGAAACCGATTCCGAAACCGATGATTGCGGAACTGGCGACGTGAAGAAGCGACGCGCCGATAAAACGAAGCGGTATCATTGATGCATTCGCCACGGTAAAAGAATTATAGATGAATAAAATATTTTCTCCGGCGGCAAATCCGAGCGCCGAGGAAATCATATACATAACGACATCTATCGGTTCATCAAAATATTCGGTGCGAATTCCCGCGAGAAAAGCGGCGAAATATTTAAACACTTCTTCAATGATTGCCCATGTGAAGAACACAAGAAGCGTCATTTTTTCAAAGGAAAGAAAGGTCAATTTTTCAAAGAATATCGCGAAAGGGACGGCAATGATGCCGAAAACAAAGGCTTCAAAGATTATTTTTTTCGGTTCGGGATGCGCCTGATCTTCGCGAAGCCAAAACCAGAGCCAGAACAAAGCGGGGAGAATTCCGCCGAGCAACGCGCCCGTCGCTTGCGCGGCGTATGTCGGAAATCTCATCGCCATCCATGTCATGACGGACGCAACGATGGCGATGCTCGCCGTTTTTTTAACGTTTATATGGTGGTGTGTGGCCATTTTTCTATAAGCAATAATTTTTTATTTTGTATCGGAAGCATGCCCCAAATTTCTTCCGTAACGAACGGCATGAACGGATGAAGCGCTTTTATCATGTTCGTAAAAATAGTCCATAGCATCCACTGCGCCGATGCTTTGCTTTTTTCATCATCACCGAAAAGACGCGGTTTTGAATCTTCAATAATCACATCGGCGAAGGTGTGCCAGAAATAGTGATAGAGTTTTTCTCCCGCGAGATAGAAACGATATTTTTCTATGTCTTCGGTAATTTCGGAAATGGTATTTTCAAGCTGTGCGAGGCGGTCTTCATCTTCGCTCGTGAGTTCGGGCGCAATTTCGGTATCCATTCCTTCAATACTCGTAAGAACGAAGCGCGCGACGTTCCAGATTTTATTTGCGAAATGTTTGTATCCGCGGATCTTGTCTTCGGCGAGGCGCATGTCGTTGCCGGGGCCGGTTCCGATTATGAGAGAAAGGCGCACCGCGTCCGCTCCATATTTTTCGGACATGAGAACCGGATCAATGCCGTTGCCGAGCGACTTGCTCATTTTCCGTCCTTGCGCATCGCGCACCAAGCCGTGCAGATACACGGTGCGGAATGGAACATCTCCCAAAAGATAGCCGCTCATTAAAATCATGCGCGCAATCCAGAAGAAAAGAATGTCGTAACCGGTTTCAAGAACGTTCGTGGGATGATAGTTCGCAAAATCATTTTCAGGACCGGGCTCGCCCCGCGTAGCTTTAGCGGAGTGGGGCCAGCCGAGCGTGGAGAATGTCCATAATCCGGACGAGAACCACGTATCAAGCGTGTCGGTATCTTGCTCAATGGTTCCTCCGCAGTGGGGGCAAGATTTTGGAGTATCAATACTTACTATTGGATTTGCGCACATTGGGGTACTCTGACCATCTTTGGAGAAAGTGCAAAACCACACCGGAATCTGGTGTCCGTACCAAATTTGCCGGCTTACGCACCAGTCGCGCAAATTGTCTATCCAGTGATAATAAATTTTTTCAAAACGGTCGGGAATGATTTTTGTATCGCCGTTTTCCACCGCCGCTTTCATTATTTTTTTGAGCGTGGTTTTTTCTCCCGACTTGATGCCGGTAATGTTGGATTGTTTGAGAGTGAATTCTTTGTTTACTCCGACGAACCACTGCTTTTTCGGAAGCGGTTCAATGATGCCGCCGGTTCTCTCCGCCGTCGCGAGATTTTGAGGTATTTCTTCTTCTTTCTCCAGCAAACCTTCAGATTTGAGCCACTCAACGATGATTGCGCGCGCTTCGGCGATTTTTTTGTCTTTGAGTTCCGGCGCTTCCACCATCATTTTTCCGTATTCATTGATGACCTGCACTACGGGCAAATTGTGTCGCTGTCCGATTTCCCAGTCCACCGCGCTGTGAGCCGGAGTAACGCCGACCGCCCCGGTGCCGAATTCTTTTTCCACCGCCTCGTCGCCGACAATTTGAATATGGATCGGTACGCCCGCAAAAACCATATCATACTCCTTGCCGATAAATTCTTTGTAGCGAGGATCATCGGGATGAACGGCAACCGCCGTATCGCCGACTTTTGTTTCGGGTCGCGTGGTCGCAATGGGAATGGGGAAATCTTTTGAATATCTGAAAGTATAAAATTTTCCTTTGCCTTCCTGATGCACGACCTCGTCATCCGAAACAGTCGTCTGTCCTTTCGGGTCCCAGTTGATGATGCGCAGACCCTGATAAATAATGCCGTCGTCGTACATTTGTTTGAACGCGGTGCGCACGGCAAGCGAGCGTTTTTCATCAAGCGTGAACGCTTCGCGGCTCCAATCAACCGATGCGCCGATTTTCCGCACTTGTCCCACGATTGTGCCGTGGCTTTCGTTCGCGAATTTTTCCACGCGTTTTAAAAATTCTTCTCGTCCGAGGTCTTGCTTGCGTTTGCCTTCTTCTTTGGAAAGCAGTTTTTCAACTTTTGATTGCGTGGCGATGGCGGCGTGATCCGTTCCGGGAACCCAGAGCGTCCGTTTGCCGTTCATGCGATGATAGCGAACCATGATGTCTTCAATGGCAAGCATGGCGGTGTGTCCGAGGTGGAGCATGCCGGTAACATTTGGGGGAGGGAGCACGATAGAAAAAGCATCCGCATCTTTTTCGCATACGCCGTCTTTGATGCACATGTCGGGATTGAAATATCCGCTGTCTTCCCAGAGTTTATATATCCGCCCCTCTGTTTCAAGCGGGTCGTAAGGTTTTAAGAATTTGTCGTTCATATATGGCTATATTAGCACATAAAGGTCATTTTTAAAAATCGGTTTTCGTGATATATTTAAAACATTATGAAAAAGCAAACAATGAAAAAAGAAAATGAAGTGATTATTTATCAAGCAACATCTGGAGCGATTGAATTTCGGACTGATGCCAAGAAAGAAACTTTATGGGCTACACAGGCTCAAATGGCGCGCGTTTTCGGTGTGAACCCACAAGCGGTTATCAAACATCTCAAAAATATTTACAAAGATGGAGAATTGTCCAAATCGGCAACTTGTTCCAAAATGGAACAAGTTCAAAAAGAAGGTGCTCGGACAGTGAATCGTTTCGTAGACATATATAATTTGGACGCAGTTATTTCCGTCGGATATCGTATTAATTCCAAAACTGGTACAAAATTTCGCCAATGGGCTACCAAGACTTTGCACTCGCACATCGTGGACGGGTATACTATCAATCGTTCTCGCATCGTGAAAAATTATGATGAATTTCTCAAAGCGGTTGAGCAGGTGAAAAAACTTTTGCCGGCGGGCGGCGTGGTAGACGCGGAGGGAACGCTTGAGCTCGTCAAACTTTTTGCAAGCACATGGTTTTCATTGGATGCGTATGACCATTCCGAATTTCCAAAAACAGGAGCAACAAAAAAACAAGTGAAGATCACGGCAAACGATCTTGAAAAAGCGCTTGCGGAATTCAAGCACAATCTTCTTGAAAAAGGCGAAACAACCGAACTTTTTGGCACGGAAAGACAAAAAGACAGCGTTGCAGGAATTGTGGGAAATGTTTTTCAATCGTTCGGAGGCAAAGACTTATATGGAAGCGCGGAAGAAAAAGCGACGCATCTTTTGTATTTCATCGTGAAAAATCATCCATTTACCGACGGAAATAAACGAAGCGGTGCCTTTTCTTTCGTGTGGTTTTTGAAGAGGACGCGTATTCTTGATACCTCGCGCATGACGCCGGAAGCACTAACCGTTTTGACGCTTCTCGTTGCAGAAAGCGATCCGAAAGACAAAGACCGAATGGTCGGATTGATCTTAATGCTTCTCAAAAAATAATTTTAAGAAAAGAATTCCGGCTTTTTGTTTGACAAACACAGTTTATTACTGGTATTGTTTAACTTGGTTTTGAACAAGGAGAAGAAATGAGTAAATTCAAACAATGGCTTAAAGAATTTTTTTCGCATAAAGAACCTTCTTGCATCCACTATTGTGTAGAAGAACGTTGCCGACCTCTCGCCGGCATGACCGTTTACGACGGCCATATCTCCGGTAGTTGGATAACGGTGGTACACTATTGTCACTGTGACAAATGCGGAGCGGATCTTTCTTGGGATGAGAACATAGAATTTGAAGATGAATAAACACCAGATTAAAACAGCTTGCGGATGCGGGCTGTTTTTTGTTAATGGTTGTATTGATTTGAAATATAAAAAGCTCCGATAGCATTACGCTATCGGAGCATTCCGACTTTTAGTTAGCCGGAGGAACTTGTTTGCCGAGCTCTTGAATTTGCTCGGGCGTCAGATGATTAATCCGATCCTTGATGGCATTGGCATCGGTTTCTGCCGTGATACCTTTGTGAACTGAACCGGAAGCTTTGTCCACTTGCTGTTGCTTCGCGCTTTTTGAAAGTTTGAGCGACAAGTTTTCAAAGGTAAGTATCGGAACGACATCGCGGTCGTTTTTGTAAACTTCCACGCGGACTTTATCGCCTTTTTGAGTTACCACCAATGACGGATATTTTCCGGGACCGGCAGTAAAGAGCTGTGGTATATTTTCAACCTGAAAATAATAAATGCTTCCGCTGGTCGGCGTTACTTCCGAACCGGTTCTGGTTACTATGCCTTCAACAACTTGCTTTTTAGTTTCGTTGCCTGCTACCGCTCGCGAACCGTCGCCGTTCAATATCTTTTCATATACGCGCAGAGCTTCGTGTTGATCGGAACCAACCGCAATCTCTTGAATGTTGGCAATATCCACCATCGCAACGCCTTGATACGCATTCACATCGTTGAAAAGAGGGACAACACTCGTCGGAACGCCGTTTACATTATAGAGTTGCGGTGCCGCGGCATGAAGGTGCTTGTATTGCACTTCTTGATTGCTGTTCACCGCATTTATAACAGCAGTTTCTGTTGCCCCGCCCTTTATGGTATATTTAACGGCATTCCCTGTGCGTGAATTGGTATACACGAGAGCTACCAGTGAATCATCGCTGGAACTTGCGGAAGTTATACCAGTCACGAATTGAGGTTGATTATCCGCGCCATAAACCAAAGTCGGACTTTCCGGTCTTGTCATGTTAAGATTAGCCCAAAAGCTATTCCACCATCCGCCGGAATATTCGCCGTTCCACGTTAAGTAATCGGTAACGATTCGCGATGGAACCGCACGATCAACCCAGTCGGGAATTTTACCCATTTCAACAAAAGCGATGTCTCCATTTGTTGGATTCACAAGGGCGACACCGAGAACTTTATCGCCACTCCATGCAATCGTTGGTTTATACACCGTAACAACCCACCAAGGATTGCCGGATTCATCCACTTCAAACGTCCAGTCGGATAGACCGACGTTTAAATATCCGTTGGTTCTCATGTGGCGTTCTAGGTTGGATGACCAATATGCGCCGGGAGAGTAAACCATTTCTTTTCCGTCTTTGAGCGACACGATGATCGGCTGAGCCGTCGGATCTTCCGCGCTGATTTTTATGTAAGCGGGAATACCTTTTGATGACGTCCAAACGCTGAATCCTTTGTAATCAAGAGGCGCGACATACCACAATTCGCCATTGATGAGCTGAAGCGTCACATTTTCTTGCGCGATTGCAAATTGACTTCCGATAGTTCCCGCACTGCCAAGCGATTTTTGCGCTTGATACAAAGCGTTCTCTTTTGTAGACATTCTCATGTGAGCGGGGTCTTTCGGTTGGACATCTTTCGTCCATACGCGATTTTCTTCCACTTTGAGCATGTTTGCATAATCGGATGCGCGGAACATTCCCGAACCGCTTATTAATATGACAATGAATGCCGCAAAAAGCAGGATTGGCGGCCATATTGTCCAAGAAACGCCGTCGCCATACTCATCGGTGTTTCCATCAATAATAGCGGCGACAACCAAGAAAAACAGAACCAAGATACCGTAAAATCCAAAAAGGGGATATACGGTTGATGGTGTTTCTCCCCACAACATCCAAATTCCCAAAATGCCGGTGATGGCGAACTGCCATAAAAAGGCGGATATTTTTTTGCGCGCGAGAAGCGGAAACGCTCCTATAAATGCGCACAGTAAACCAAGCAATACAAACGTCATTTGTAATCTCCTATATTAAGTTAACAAACGGTTTGACAAAGTACAACAAACCGTTGTTTATAATACATAACGATATTTATTTGTCAAGTGTTTTTTGTTGACTTTTTGTAAAAACTATTGTAGTATTAAAGCATATCAAGTCCTTTGACAATTGAACGTCAATAGACGGGTTTCTACCTTTTCGCCACCATACGAAAAGGCCACGGGCTTTTCCGGCTCATAAGCTCCCAGCGATGGGGGAAGTGCGTCAAAAACGCGCGCGAAGAGGCCGGAAATATCGCGAAAGCGATACGCCTCTTTGTGGAGAATATTGTGAATGCACCATTAACCATGGCTGTAAAGAGGGGATTGGTAAACGTAAATTGCTTGCCGGATCACCCAATTGTACCAATGCGTGAAGAAATAATCCAAACGATTATTCATAACCAAGTGGTTGTCTTTCATGGCGACACCGGTAGTGGAAAAACATCAATGCTTCCGCTGTTCTTGCTGGAAGCGGGTTGCGGCGAATTCGGTATTATTGGAGTGACTGAACCGCGGCGTTTGGCTGTTTTTTCTCCAATCCTTGATTATATTTCCAGTTTTATTGATTCCAATAAAAGGATTGTCGGAGGACATACGCGATTTCGGAATACGACGAACGCAGATACAAAGATTAAACTCATGACTGACGGTATTTTGCTTGAACTGATACAACGAGATCCGTTGCTCAGCGAATTCAGCGCAATTATCATTGATGAAGTTCACGAGCGGAGCAAAAATATAGACGTGCTTGTGGGTCTTTTGAAACGTTTGATGAAGGATCGTCCGGATCTGCACATCGGCATTTCATCCGCAACGGTTGAGGCAGAAAAGTTTGCGAAATATTTTGGCAACGCGCCTATCATAAAGATAGAAGGAAGATCTTTCCCCATTGAGTATAAATATAGCGATGTTCCGCTTTTCGGAGAAGATTTTGAACCGTACAATAGGAAATACGGGAAAGACTTTAATCCTCGCGATATTCCCGCGCTTGTCGCAAGAAAAATCAGGGATATTGTTTTGCACGAAGAAAAAGGCGATATTCTTGCGTTCCTGCCCGGTGTGAAAGATATAAAGCTGGTCATGGAATTTTTGGAAGGTTATAATCTGCCGAACACAAAAGTTCTTCCGGCGTACGGACAAATGGATATGGATGAACAGGCTCTGATATTTGAAGAATATCCGGGAATGCAAAAAATTATTGTCGCGACCAACGTTGCCAGAACGTCAATCACTCCGAAAGTTCGGCATGTTGTGGACTGTATGATGGAAAAACAAATGGACTTTTACGCGGACAGCAAGAGATCAAGCTTGCAAACCGTTCCCATTTCGCAATCAGCGGCCGATCAAGGCGGCGGACGATGCGGACGCATAGAGTTCGGTATTTGCCATCGTTTATGCACGGAAGAGGAATATGGCAAATTGATGCGCTATCCGAAACCTGAAATTTGCCGAACTTGTCTGGCGGAGACAGTGCTCACGATGAGATATATGGGCATTGATGACGTGGAACATTTTGATTTTCCCGATCCTCCTCCGCTTCGGTTGTTCAAAGAGGCGTTTGAAACTTTGAAATCTTTCGGAGCGTTGGATAATAATGAAGTATTGACCAAACTCGGAATAATGATGGCAATATTGCCGCTTGATCCGTATTTGTCTAAAATCCTTCTGGACTCCAAGAGGTTCGGATGTATAGAAGAGGTTGCAACCTTCGTTTCATTCATCTCTGCCGGACACGTTAAACTTCGTCCTCCCGAACAAGAGGAAGAAGCGGACGCCGCTCATGAGCGATTTGACGTGGAAGAATCCGACGCGCTGACATGTCTCAAAATTTGGGAAGAATACAAACAGCACATCGGCGATACTGAGTGGTGTGCCGAAAACTTCATGAACGAAGGAAGACTCGTTGAGGTTGGAAATATCAGGAACCAGCTTCTTGAAATTTTGAACGAATTTGGAATTTCTGCTTCCACCACCACGAATAAAGACTCTGTCTTGAAAGCCGTTGCCGCCGGATTGATCAGTAATCTTTTTAAACTGAAAAAAGATAAAGACGGCGAGAAGAAACCCAAAAAAGAAGAAAAGAAACCCCGGAAAAGCAATTCTTACTATCTCGT
>JBAYGK010000050.1:0-8738 GCA_041666665.1 Minisyncoccota bacterium | reverse complement strand
CATGCTCGGGAAACTCCGCGAGGATGATTGGGGCAAGAACGCGCAGGTAATCATGCTGACCAACTTAAGCGATGCCGAAAAGATTTCTTACGCCGCAAAAAAAGGAGTGAATGATTATCTCGTAAAAGCCGACTGGGACATTGCCAGCATTATTGAGAAGGTGAAGGATCGCCTCCGCGGCACTTAATCTGCGAGCCGTCTATCTGGATATCGCTCGCGCGGCTCGCTGGGCGAATGATGAAAACCTGCGGTTTTCATACTTTCCCTTACATCCAAAAATCCCGTCTCTTGGGGATGGTTAAATTGCATTTACAAAATTTGAAAAATCACGAACAAATGTTTTTTCAAGGAGCGGAACCAAGGGCAGTCCTTAAGGAGCGAGCTTTGCGAGCGGGGAAAGGACTGCCCTTGGTGGAGCGGGGTTTAGATGAGGTGGGTCGTTTCCTCTTGACAACTCATATATATACGATAAAGTAAACACGGATTTGCTTTGGTAAAGAATCGTTGTTTTTTATACAGAAAGAGAGGAAAAGAAAATGACAAGAAAAAGTAAAAATGAAGTGTCTATTCCTACGATAGTTAAGGTTGCCGGCGTATTTGTCGGCGTCACATTGGTTTTTGGTTTGGGCGCGTTCACTGGCGTGTTATTCCAAGTTAGCTCTGCTGTTACTTATGCAATGTTGGGAGTCGCAATAATTTCTTTCATTGGTTTTGTGATTGTGGCTGTCGTGGGTATGGAAAAAGAAATATAACGCTCCGACTTTCATTGGTTTTATAATTGCGGCAATCGTATCTGCTTTTTGGAGGCATCAAAAACTTAAGTGCTTTCATCTGTAATCGCCTCGGCATTCTGCCGAGGCGGTTTTTCCTTGCTTTAGCGAAGGCGGGATATTCGTCGTCCGTATTCTTTCCGCCCGCGAGCGGATCCTCCCGCGGGAGGAAAATCCGTAATCAGTAATCTGCAATCTTCAGCCATTTATTCTTTTCCAAATGCCAAAAAATATGGTATCGTACATACTATGGAACAGGACAAAATCACCTATTTTGCCAAAGCGGATTTCCGCAACAAGATGACCCCTTTCGGGATAAAGGCGATAGACCGTACTCGCCATGTGTATGTTATCGGAAAGACGGGAATGGGAAAATCCACGCTTTTGGAAAACATGGTCGTTCAGGATATACAAAACGGCAACGGTTGCGCCTTCATAGATCCTCACGGCGGAACGGCGGAACTTTTGCTTGATTACGTTCCGGAGAACCGCATAAAAGACGTCATTTATTTCGCGCCGTTTGATACCGATTACCCCGTGGCGTTCAATATCATGGAGGATGTCGGAAAAGATAAACGGCATCTCGTGGCGAGCGGTCTTATGAGCGCGTTCAAGAAAATTTGGGTGGATGCATGGTCGGCCCGTATGGAATATATTTTGAGCAATACGCTCCTCGCTCTTTTGGAATTTCCGGGAGCGACGCTTCTCGGAGTGAACAGAATGTACTCGGACAAAGATTACCGGAAAAAAGTCGTTGAAAATATCACCGATCCTTCCATCAAATCCTTTTGGCTTGACGAATACGCGAAGTACGGCGAACGATATACGCAGGAAGCGACGCCGGCCATTCAAAACAAAGTCGGACAATTCGTTTCCAACCCGCTCATCAGAAATATCATAGGACAATCAAAATCCACTTTTGATATCCGCAAAGTCATGGACGAAAAAAAGATTCTCATTATGAATCTTTCAAAAGGAAAAGTGGGCGACCAAAACACCTCGTTGCTCGGAAGCATGCTCATCACAAAAATATATCTTGCCGCGATGTCCCGCGCGGACGCAACACGCGAAGAAATGGCCGAGCTTCCGTTTTTCTATTTTTTCGTTGACGAGTTCCAATCTTTTGCGAACGAATCTTTCGCGGACATTTTGTCCGAGGCGAGAAAATACAGACTCAATCTCACCATCGCCCACCAGTACATAGAACAAATGCCCGAAGAAGTGCGGGCGGCGGTGTTCGGCAACGTCGGAACAATGATCACTTTCCGCGTCGGATCGTACGATGCCGATGTTTTGGAAAAGGAATTTTTGCCGGCATTTTCCGCCGAGGATATCGTTAATCTTGATAAGTACCAGCTCTACCTCCGACTCATGATAGACGGCGTCGGATCCCGCCCGTTCTCCGCAGTGGCTCTTCCTCCGATAAAAAAAGAGGGAACATCCTTCAAAGAGCAGATATTGGAAAATTCGCGGAACGTATTTGCCAAGAAAAGGGAAGACGTTGAAAAAGAAATATTGGAATGGCATCAAACGAGTTTTGCGGAAAAGAAAAATCCGGTGATTCCGGGAACCTTCACCCCTCCGGCTTCCGGTTTTTCCGGCGACCGCCCTCCGGCGCGCCCCGCTTCTCCCGGTTTTTCGCAGAGTTCTTCCTCCGGTTCTTCTTTTACTCCCGCTTCGTCGAAACCTTTTAGAGATGCCGATGTTCCGAACGTTGCTCGCCCCACCCCGTCGTTTCGCTCTCAAGGGCAGGGTTATCGCGCTCCCGGAGCCGGAGTGACGGGCGCACCTCCCGCTTATCCTCCGCGCCAACCTTTTAATCAGGAGCGCGCCGGCAATGCGCCGTATAATAAAAAGAATGATTCTCCCGATTGGAAAAATGAATCGCGCAATTCGCGAAATTTTGAACAGCCGCCGCAATCCGCCGTCCGTCAACCGATTCCTCAATCCGAACCGCGTCCGCAACCGCAAAGCGTTTCGTTGTCGGCCTTGCGGAGAGACGCCCCAAAAATGCCCGAACCGTCTCAAAACAGAAATTCATTAAAGGAAGCCCTGCAATCAATACGGCCGGTAACATCGGCGCCAATCAATAATCCGCCGCCCAAACAAGAGGAGAAACCGGCATCGGTTCTTCCGCAAGAAACCGTAAAACAAAAACCCCCGGAAAGTTCCACCCGCCAAGATCACCCGACAAAAGAAATTCCCGAAGATGTTCTCCGTGGAATGCTTAAAGTGGACGAGTAGACGAGTATAAGTATCAGGTATATGTATAAGTATACGACGATAACGAAATAAAAAAGCCGGTTCATTACTGAACCGGCTTTTATTGCAGGGCAATATTTAGTCAGGATTGACCACCTCTTATTTTGTTGCTTGCGATGCCAATCGGCGCAAATTTACATTTTCTTTTTCAAGCGCGTCCACGCGATCTTCAAGTTTTTTAATTCTCTCAAGCAACGCCGTTGATGTTTCAAGCGACGCCTTAAGGGTGTCTGTTATTGATTCGCTTTTCTTCATTTTTTTCTCCCATTTGAGGAACAATTCGGAGTTTTATCCGATATAAACTTATTTTACACGATTTTCTAATTTTGTCAACCCCGTTAGAATTTTTATATAAAGGATGAACTCATTTTTGTTTTTTTGTCTAAAAACATTTTGGAGTGAAAACAATAAAAAACATGAAATTCTAATGGGGTCAATGTTTCTGATTGTTCCGATTTCAGGTACAATAAAAGGATACAGACATACAAATATTTTGCCGGACGGAGGTTGCACCTCCGTCCGAAGCGTTTGAAATGTTTACTAAAAGTTAGTTTTGAAACAGAACTCGGAAAAAGAACGCAAACATTTCGGACGGGGTTGCAAACCCCGTCCGGCGGTTGAATATTTTTTCTCCCTCCGAAGAGGGCAAGCCCGAAGGCATTTCAATTTTTATTATACTTGAATCGAATGGAAAATCAAATTTCAAAAAAAACACGATTGCTCATCGCGACCCCTCTGTATCCTCCGGAAATCGGCGGGCCGGCGGCGTACGTCAAATTTTTGGAGGAAAATCTGCCCAAAGATCAATTTGATATTGAGGTGATTCAATTTGCTGACGTAAAACATTTGCCGTACATTATTCGGCACGCCGTTTTCTTTTGGAAAATTTTTCGGCGCGCGAAATATGCGGATATCGTTTACGCGCTTGATCCGCTCGGCGTCGGGCTTCCCGCCGGAATCGCCGCAAAACTTCGTTCCAAAAAATTTCTTCTCCGCATCGCGGGCGACAGGGCGTGGGAAACGGCACAGCAAAAATTCGGCAGTACGGAATCGCTTGATACTTTTTCCGTTTCGCGCGCATATGCTCTCCCCATACGAGTCTTGAAATTCGGACAAACTCTGTGCGCAAAAATGGCGATAAAAATAATCGTTCCCGGAGAGTATCTTAGTGGCATCGTGGCGAATTGGGGAATCAAAACGGAAAAAATCGTTTCCATTTACAATGCTTTTGTTCCCGTTTCTGTTCCGGAAGAAAAATCGCAATTGCGGGAAACATTGGAATTGTCGGGAACGGTTCTCTTGAGCGCCGGACGCATGGTTGTTTGGAAAGGATTTGAAACGCTGATACGAATGATGCCCGAAGTTCTCGGAAAAATAGAAAATGCGAAGCTCTATATTGCGGGCGAGGGACCGGACGAAGACCGCTTGAAAAAAATCGCTTCCGAGTTGGGTTTGGAGGGGAAGGTTGTCTTTTTGGGCGCGCTGTCAAAAGAGGATGTATCGCGTTATCTCAAGGCGGCGGACATTTTCATTCTCAACACTTTTTATGAAGGTTTTTCCCATCAATTATTGGAAGCGATGTCCGCGGGCACGCCGGTCGTCAGTACCGTTTCGGGAGGAAATCCGGAACTCATAGAGAACGAAAAAGAAGGGTTGCTGGTACCGTATGACAACCGGCAGGGTTTGTTCCGCGCCATATTCCGGCTGGCGAACGAAGAAGGATTGGCAAGCCGTTTTTCCAAAGAGGCGAAAGAAAAGTCCTTGCGATTTTCCGCGGAAAGAGCGATTCGGGAATTTGCGCAAGAAGTGAAAAACATATAATTGTTAAAAACAACCATTAATCCATGAACGAAACAACACGATTGCAAGTGCTTTCCATTTCCACCGACAGGGATATTTTCCGAACCGGAAGCGAAACGGAAGGGCGCATGAAGGATCTCGGACTCATTGTGGACGAACTTCATATCATCGTTTTCACCAAAGGCCTTCACGCATTTCAAACAACGCAATTGGCGCCGAATGTATGGGCGTATCCGACGAATTCTTTGTCGCGTTGGTTTTATATTTCGGGCGCATACGGCTTGGCGAAAAAGTTATTTTTTGTGTCGTCCTCGCCAAGCGGTTCCGCTATTGCGCAGGGAATCAATCTGATTACCACGCAGGACCCCTTTGAGTGCGGGCTTGCCGGATATCTCATTTCAAAAAAGCTCAATGCGCGGCTTCATCTGCAAGTGCATACGGATTTTTTAAACGATTATTTCCGCAGACATTCGCTTTTGAACAGAATACGGGTTATGATCGCAAAATTCCTCATTCACCGGCATGCGGATATCCGCGCCGTTTCGGAAAGGATTAAATTTTCAATACTGCAAAAAATGTATTTCGGAAAAAAATCTTTTCCCCGCATCGCGGTTCTTCCGGTTTTTACGGACACGCAGAGGTTTAAGGACACTCCCGAAAGCCGATTTCTTTCGCAAAAATATCCGGGACACAATCTTCTCGTTCTCGTCGTATCGCGCCTTGAAAAAGAAAAAAATGTTGAACTTGCCGTTCGCTTGATTGAACAGGCGAAAGTGAAAGCTCCCGAATCCCGCATCGGACTCGTTATTGCGGGAACGGGAAGAGAGGAAAAATATCTCCGCAATCTGGCAAAAAAATTGTACATCGCAGACCGTGTATTTTTTGAAGGACAAGTGGCTGATCTGGCGCCGTATTATAAATCCACCGATGTTCTCCTCGTTACGTCTCATTACGAAGGGTACGGAAGGATGTTTATTGAAGCGTTTGCCGCGGGCTGTCCCGTTATCACCCCCGATGTCGGCGCCGCGAGAGATGTTCTCGGGCACTGGAACGGCATGATTTGCGAAGAAAATGACGAATTGTGCCTGCTTCATAATCTGGTCTTGTTTGCGGGAAATCCGCTCATGCGCGACCAGCTGAAAAACTCGGCGCGCACCAGCGCGAAACGCTTCATTCCGAAAACAAAAGAGCAATATCTTGAAGAGTACAAACAAATGCTCGTCAAAGCGTCATCGGGCGATGAACTTTTCTTCGTTTATTAAAAAACAAAGCGAGGATGACTTTCTTTTTACCCGTATTTTTGATACTGTTTTCGTATGGTATTTAAAAATATCCGGAGCGAGAGCGACGTGGAAAAACTCAAAAAACGAATCACAAAAGATGCGGTTTTTTTTGCGCGCCTGCTTGAAATACGCAAAAAAATGAAATACTCGCGAAGAGGGGAAACGAACCCCTCTGCGCGGGGTTCTTCTTATGATATGCCGACAAATGCGGAAGTCCTCGCGCTTTATCGCGAAATGCGAACTTCGGGCGAAGAAGAAGAAAATCACGAAGCAGAGCGCATTCTCAGAAAAATAAAAACAAAAAGCAACTCCGGCGTTGCTGTTATTTCCATACTGACCAAACCCTTCCCGTGCCCGGGGAAGTGCACCTATTGTCCGACGGAAGCGAATATGCCGAAAAGCTATCTCTCCAAGGAGCCGGCGGCGGCGCGCGCCCTGGCAAACGAATTTGATCCGCGCAAACAGATATTCTCGCGGCTTGAGGCACTGATAACAAACGGTCATCCGGTTGATAAAGCGGAGATAATAATTATCGGCGGAACATGGAGTTTTTATCATTCGGCGTATCGCGAACAGATTATCAAGGAATGTTTCCGCGCCTGCAACGAATTTGAAGCATCCCCTAGGGCAGTCCTAGCGAACGGTATCGCTAGGACTGCCCTAGGGGGAGATATTAAAACGCTTGAAGAACTGCAGAAAGAGAACGAAACCGCGAAGTGCCGCATCGTGGGAATTTCCGTTGAAACGCGCCCCGATTATATTACCCACGAGGAATTGCGAAAACTTCGCGAGTACGGCGTTACGAAAGTTGAAATCGGAGTTCAGCATCTTGACGACAAAGTTCTCGCCGAAACAAAGAGAAACATGACAAGCGCGGATATTGCGCGGGCAACCGAACTTCTCCGCGATGCCGGTCTGAAAGTCGTGTATCATATGATGCCCAATCTTCCCGGAAGCGACGTAAAAAAAGACATTGAAATGTTTCGCGATCTTTTCCGCGACGGTTCTGGATTTCAGCCGGACATGCTCAAGATTTATCCCTGCATGGTTTTGGAAGGGAGCGAACTCTACGAAACATGGAAAGCGGGAAAATTTCGCGCTTATGCGGACGAAGAGCTTATGGAAGTTTTGCGCGAGGCTAAAAAACTCGTTCCGCCGTACGTTCGCATTTTGCGCGTTATCCGCGATATTCCCGCCGAATATGTGAAAGCCGGAAGCAAAATATCCAACATGCGGCAATGGCTTGCCGAGGATCAAAAAAAACGCGGATGGAAGTGCCGATGCATCCGTTGCCGCGAAGTGAGGGAAAGGGAAGTGGATATTTCCGATTGCTCGCTCATGAAGAGAGAATACTGCACGCTTTCAGGCAAAGAAATTTTCTTAAGCTTTGAGTCAAAATCCCGCCCTGCCGAAATTCCGCAGGGTGAGGATATTCTCGTTTCTTTTTTGCGCCTGCGTTTTCCAGATTTTTCCCAAGGGCAGCCCTATGTAAATTACATAGGGCTGCCCTTGGGAAGTTCGCCGTTGCCGATTCTCAAAAACGCCGCACTGGTTCGCGAACTTCACACTTACGGAAGAATGGCGCCGATACACAAAGAAGGGGAGCAAGGTCAGCATCGCGGTTTCGGAAAACTTCTTCTGGAAGAGGCGGAAAAAATGGCCCGCGAAAACGGATATGAAAAATTAGCCGTAATTTCCGGCGTCGGCGTGCGCGAATATTATCGCAAACTCGGCTATGAACTGAAGGAAACCTACATGGTAAAAAACCTTTAATTTCCAAGGTCAGACCTTGGGTGTATTTTAGCCTTGTTTTTGGCGATATTTTTTGGTATGATATTTTAATGGAACGAAAAATACAATTTTCAATCGGTGAATTTTACCATGCTTACAGCCGAGGCAACAATAAGTCAAAAATATTTCTCGTTGATACGGACAAAAAAAGATTTATGAGACTCTTGTTTCTTTGCAACAGTATGAGAACGGTTGTTTTTAAGGATTTTGAGAAGATGCCTCTGTCTGAAATAAAACGAGGAGAAACATTAGTGGATATTGGAGCATATTGTCTGATGACAAATCATTTTCATCTTCTTTTGCGCGAAAAAAGGGAAAACGGCATCAGCCTATTTATGGCCAAACTTCTCACCGCTTATTCAATGTATTTCAATAAAAGACATAAACGAACGGGGGCGCTTTTTGAAGGAAGATTTCTTGCGACGCATGCAGACAGCGATGAATACTTAAAATATCTTTTTTCGTATATTCATCTTAACCCCGTTAAGATTGTTGATCCGAACTGGAAAATTGATGGAATTTCGGATATGAAAAAAGTAAAACAACATCTTAATAATTATTTTTACTCAAGTTACGATGATTATATCGGAAAAGAAAGAGAAGAAAAATTCATACTCAAAAAGGATGTTTTTCCGGAATATTTTGAAGATTTTACAGAGTTTGAACAATTTATTGACGAATGGTTAACGTACAAAGATGAAGAGGTCATTAGAAAAACATAGTCAAAAAAACATAATAAAATAGCCATAAAAAATGTCCAAGGTCTGACCTTGGAAACTTTGGATGAACAAAAGAACCGCCCCGATATGTTTCGGGGCGGCGTTTGCTTTTT
>JBAYGK010000049.1:0-8810 GCA_041666665.1 Minisyncoccota bacterium | reverse complement strand
GAGTACTAAAAAACTTAAATCTTAAAACAACCCGCTCTGTAAAAAACAGAGCGGGTTGTTTTTATAATGCATTGTGTGTAAAAGAATTTCGAATATCCAATTACCAATTTCCAATAAAATTTCCAATGATGAAATGTTTAGAAATTTTCAATTTACAATTTTTAATTTTCAATCAATTTTCAATAAAAAATTTTCAAACCCGTCGCCGGACGTGGTCTCTGACCGCGTTCGGAACATTTGGATTGCCCACATACTCCAATACAAAAAAGGCCCCGCATTGTGCGGGACCTTGTTTTTTTAATGTTCCGTTTTTTTGTTTTTCTCGTATTCAATATCAGAACTGATATTCCCCCACAAAAACCAAACCGCGGGGAAACCACCAAAAAAGACAATTAACCATAATCCCGCTTCACCAGCACAATAAAGAAACAAAGCACACCAGAAAGCCAGAAAAAGTCCGATAAGTGTCTTGCCCCCAAGAAAATAATCCGAGCGCATATTAAGATACATTAACCACAACAAAAACAAAAGTATAATTATAAGCCCTTCAACCACAATAAACCCCTTGAAAATAAGAAAAAGAACAAAACCAACAAGCATAAAGAGATTGTTTCCACCCCCCTTACGCCTAATATAAGATATATCATACATAAATTTTCTTGTCAAATTTTTGTCGCCGGAGCTGGTGAGGAATGGGGTGGGACCCATTCCGCAAGACTTTCTTCTAATATTTTGTGAGGTACGAAACAAAATATTGAAAAAGTGACTGAACATGTAATGTTTGCACCCAGTTCCGGAACGTTTGTAATTTCATTATGAATTTTGTGTAATTTGAAAAAAGTGAGACATTACAAACGTTTCGGTTCCATGTGCAACAAGGAACCGGCGACAAATTAATTCTAAAACAATGTCGTCCGTTTGGAAATTAGAAATTGGTAATTGGAAATTTTTCAGAACATTTATCATCGCTTAACACTAAAGTTATTTTTCTCACAATGCGTTAACAAAAGCACTCAGTTTTTCTGTGTCTTCTCCCATCTCTCCGATTCGCCGAAATGTTCCATTTTCTACAGGGTTTTTTTTGGGAAAGGTCTTGTCAATTAATTTTCCGATGGAGTTGATGTTGCCGGTCAACATCGCTTTTTCAAACATTTCCATGATTTCGTTTTCGTCTTTGAATTTTCCCGGGTTTTTGACGAAGAGCTTGTTGATTAAAATATTTAAAATTTTTCGTTCTTCCGGATAGGTAAAACTTTCCACCTTGTATTCCCGCCCGGATTTTCCTAAAAGCATTTTTTTTATGTTATAAATGCTTATTTTTTTGTGTATGTAATATTGCTCGTCCTCGTTAAAACTTCCTGCGGGCTGATTGGCTATTTCTCTCCTTGTCTCCCCCCTCTCTTTTTTAAAAAGAGGATGAGAAAAAAGTCCGGAAGCGTATTTTTTGGTCATTGCTTCCGTAACGGCTTCATTCAAATTTTGGAACAATATTTTTCCTTCATCCCTTGTGATAACCATAAGACCCAACCGAGATAACATTGCGTTATGAGTTTCGTTTCTTAATATTTGCCAATCCGCATAGGATTTAAAGTGCAGATTCTCATGAAAAGCGCCCTTCATAAAGGATAATCTCACAGGATTCTCTTGTATGGCGTTCTCCTGCAATGCGGGGTCATGTTGTCCTCCCCACTTCGTGCCTTCAAAAAATTGTTTATAAACAACATGATTATTTTCCGGCGGAATATCAAAAACCGGAAGACCGTATTTTTGTAAAACCTCATTCGTCATTTTGTTTATCAGAGATAAAATTTCCATTTCCACCGGTGTTTTCTTTCGTTCATGCTTTTCTTTTTGCTGGTCAAAAAAAATATTTTCAAAATAGTTTTTGAAAACTTTTTGTTTTAAGGGTTCCGGCACGTTCCCCACCATGCGGCTGATGGAAGATTTTTTCGGCTTATCTTCCAAAGCATCAATTTTTTTCCGGGTTTCTTCAATTTTCTTCGTCGTGTCGGATCCCGGAGCATGTTGAATGACTGTCGCGGCGGGTTTTTGGTATTCCAAAACCGGCTCGTTTTTATCGGCATTTCCGCTTCCTTCAATTTTCATTTGTTCCATTGTCATGGTATATTTTTTTATAATTCCTCTATAAATTTCTTCAATCCTTCCGTATCTTCTCCCATCTCTCCGATTTGCCGAAAAGTTCCGTTTTCTTCCGGAGTTTTTTTGGGGAAGGTCGTATCTATCAATCTTCCGATCGGCAAAATATTGCCGGTCAGCATCGCTTTTTCAAACATTTCCATAATTTCGTTTTCGTCTTTGAATTTTCCCGGGTTTTTGGTGAAGAGCTTGGCGATTAATGTATTGAGGGTTTCGCGCTCATTCTCGTAGGAATAGGCCATATAATAAGAATATTTTTTTTCGGGCATCTTGAATATTCGCCGTATGGCATTTCTCATCGGCTGTTCATCAACATTCTCCATATAATAGACATCTTCCATCGTGCTCGGTTGAAATTTCCTTTTTTCTTTTTGCGTCCGGTCTTGTTCCTTTTTAAACAAGGGATTGTCAAGCAGTTTTGAAACATATTTTTTTGTCATTTCCTCCGTGACCGCTTCGTTCAAATTGGTAAAGATGTCCCTTTCCCCGTTTCTTGCGGTTATTTGCAGTCCCGTGCGGTACTGCTGAATAAGTTTTTCATCGCCCATTAAAATTTGTGCGGCGCCGTAGGATTTGAAATGAAGCATCTCGTGAAAAACTTTAATCAAATCATCAGAGAGATGTCCGTTCTCTTTCAAAACAACCTTCTGGTGTTTTTGGGTATAATATGAATTAAACTTTTGCCCCTTCCAATATTTTTTCAAAATAACATGAATATTGGCAGGGGGGATATCAAAAACGGGAAGACCGTATTTTTGTAAAATCTCGTTGGTCGCTTTATTAACCATATCCGCTATTTGGATCTGCTCGGGGCTCATGGGGGTTTCTCCTTCTTCGGTTTTTTGATCGGAAAAAGCCGCCTCTCTCCATTTGAGGATTTTTTGTTTATCCGACTCCGGAGCCTTTCCTACAACGCGGCGGACGGAAGTTTTTTGCAGAGAGGATTCATCCATCGGACGGTCATCCAAAGCGTTAATTTTTTGGCGCAGTTTCTTAATTTTTACCGCCTCCTCCTCTTTCTTTTTTTCCGTTATTTTTTTATCCCAACGCTCTTCCGCGTACATCAAAATGCGGGCAAGTTCCACTTCTTTTTCCTCCCTGCTTCTCTCTATTTTATGGCTTTTTTCAGCCAAAACGGTGTTATTTTCGTTTTCTTCCATATTTGTTCCTTCCATCGGTATATTATACACGAAATTGCGCGCGAACAAAAAATCACCAAGGGCGGCCCTATGTAATTGCGAAACTGTAAAAGAACAAAAAATGTGCTAGAATATGGTTCTATGCAAGAAGAACAACCTGTTTTTAACGAGTATCCGCCGATAAAAAACGGCGAGATTTTTGATGCCGAAAAAGCCGTACGGGGAATATTGAAGGCACCCAAAGATGAACGCCGACAGAAGCTCGCGGAATTCAAGGAAAAACTCGCTTTTCAGCAAGTGGGCTTGGCGCGGATGCAGGACATCCTTATTGACGAAATACGGCGCAAACCCGAAGGAAAAATGGACGATTTTTTTGACCTCGCGACCGAAATGGGAGCGGAATTCGGAATGAACGATAAACAGAAAAGAGATATATGGGAGGCTCTCTCAAAATATGAAATACAGCACAAAGCCGTTCTGAAAATACGAAAAGAATTTCCCAAAGACAAAGATCTTTTTCACCGGTTGTTTGGCTCTCAGCCGAAAGGTGAAATAGAAATCACGACCGGTCCGGTATCCATCTATATCAAGTGCCACGACTTTGAGGATTATATGGCGGTATGCTTCCATGAAAAAAGGAAAGGTTCCGGAAAGAAACGCGATTTTACCGAAGAAGAAATGATGGAGGCGGAAGAATCGGGGGCCATAAATATATATTCTACGGCGTATCCGAATATCGGTTGGGCGATAACGGCGGAAAATACCGAAAAAATAAAACTTCCCGGCGTTTTGGATAAGGACTCGCATCAAAAATTCGTGCACGAGGAACAACACATAATCAAAAGTTTTTTTGATAAAGAAGACAGGCTTGATCCCGATTCGCCCGGAGTACAATTTTCCGTCCGAAAAAATTTTCTCGCCGCGGAAACAGAGAAAGAAAAAGAAAAGATATTGGGAGATTTTTTCCGTATGTTCCGCCACAATGCCGAAGACCGCGCAAAAGATGAGATGCTCGCCTACTACAAAGACGGGCGATTTGAACGGATAGAGGGACTGCTCTTAATTTCAGAAGAAGAAGGAGGCATTTATGATTTTCTTGAAGAACCTAAAAAAGCGAATTATCTATGGCTAAAATCAAGTGACGAGGTTCGCGCTTTGACCAAGAGAGTAAAGGATCGCGTGCTAGTTGATGAATACAAAGAAATAATTATCAATGGAACGGACGCGATTCAAAAAATGGAAGAGGCTGGCTATGAAAAAGATGAAATTATCGCCCTCCTCACCCACGAACCGCTCGCGAAATGGGGGAAGGTTGTCGGAAGAATTACAGAATAATATTCAACAAAATCGTGAAAAAAGAATCATTTTCGTCAAAAGAACGTGAAAAATTTCATTTTAAAGAAATAGAACAGCTTCGCGTTCCGGTGGAGAACATCGTGAAAAAACTTTATCCGAAAATATCCGCCGGTGAATACGGTCTCATTTTTGGCGATGATGCCTCCGGAAGGATTCCCGCCTTGTTGCTCAATGAAATAATTCAAGGTATGTATCGGGAATTCGGACATAAGAATCCCGACATCTGTTTTTTTGCCGGAAGCAAAAATCTTGAAGGCGAGGAGAAAAACGAAAAAAAGGAAATGATATCTCAATATTTGGAAAGTTTAAAGAAGAAAAACCCGGAAGATTTTCAAAAGAAAGCGCTTATAGTAACCGATGTTATCGCCACCGGCGTGTCGCTTGACCCGCTTATTGAAGTTCTTAAAGAAAAAGGTATTGATTTTGATATTGCATCCGTCGGCGATGTGACCACGGAAGATGTTGAATCAAAGTGGGGGAAGGATGTGTACTTCGGCGCTTCCGGACTGCCGAAGATATTCGGTTTGGGAAGCGTAAGCGGCGTTGAGAAAAATGTGAACGAGCTTTTTTCGCATCGCATAAAAGACAATGATGCGTATACCGATGATGAAAAAATGGATATTCAAATAAATATCAACGAAGCAAGAGAAGACGTGAGCCGCCTCGCGGCGGAAATATTGGAAAAGATGAGGAAAGAAAAAGAAATAGTTTAAAGGATACCGGAAAAATTTTACTAATTCAAAAAAAGCGGCAAAAGCCGCTTTTTTTGAATGTGGGCGCACATGGGCTTGAACCAGGAACCGCTCGGATATATCTCCGCTGCGCTACGATATAATGAGGGCGTTCGTCTGAAATATAAAGGTGGACGCACCTGGACTTGAACCAGGAACCGCTCGGATATAAGCCGAGTGCTCTAACCAATTGAGCTATGCGTCCGCATGCGCCCACCTTTTTATTTCAAACTCACTACTCATTATAAACCGGATGCACTAACCAATTGTGCTATGCGCCCCTTTGACATCTTGAATTTTAACGCATTTTCGGCTTTTTCGCAAGATTTATTGACGTTTTATAACAAATATGCTATTATGGAAAGATAATTTGTACACTGAAAAGAGGAGATACCACATGGAATACATAGATTATATAGATACAACGAACGCCCCGACACCCGGGTTTTACAGTCAGGCGGTTGTGGTTGATCCGGAAAAATGCAATTTGCTTTTTCTGGCCGGCCAAACCGGAAACATATCGGAGCTTCCCGATGAACCGGTCGTTTCTGGTGGTTTGTACCAGCAGACATTTCAGGCGCTTAAGAACATTTTAGCGGTTGTTAAGGCGGCTGGCGGAGGTATCAACAGCATCATTGAAATTAAAGTTTTCTTGAAGGATAGCGAGAAGAAAATAAGATACGCGAAACAACAGGAAAGATATATGTCGAGAATTATTTTTGGTGAGGCATATACCGATTTTTTTATTTCACACGGAGTGTCCAAGAAAACAAAAAATCTTCCCGCAAGAACGCTTGTGTGGGTTTCCGAAGTTCCGTTGGAATATCCTGCGGAAGATACGTTGGTGGAATTAACCGCAGTCGCGGCTATTCCCAAGAAATCAAAGTTCTGAAACAAGAAATCAAGGGGCCGTCTTAATATGACTGCCCCTTTTTACTTACCTGAGCATCAAGATGAGCGTTACTGAAAGAAAAACGGTGTTTTCAAGCGACAGAAGTGAACTTTCAATAAGATAAAGCGGGCGTTTCGGTTCGCCGTATTCGGCTTCGTATCGTTCTTTTTTCATCGTGAGTTTTTGAGGGAGGTGTTCTATGAAAATAACATTGAAAACCACGCCCGCGATGAACATTACCCAGCCCAGTATCATCCAAATCGTCGGCGCATCATGAGGAAGAAGATATTGTTTTATTTGCGGGTAAAACGAAAGTATATCCGCCGCAATTCCGCCCCAAAAAAGAATGCGCGGATTCCATTTTCCCGTTTGCTGTCCGATAATGCCCCAGACGGCAAGCGTTGCAATAATTCCGTAAAACACGATTATTTCTCCCATGCCGAGATTGAAGGTATACCCGCCGTTCAAAAGAGCGACGATAATGATTAACGCCGTCCCGAAAACCCAGCCGAAGGGCATAAACCATCCGATGAATTTCTGTTTCCATGATGAATACGCAACCATGAAACAGAGAATGAGCCACAAGCTGTATGTGGCGATGTTTATTTCCGCAGGGTGTTGTATTCCGCCAATGATGAGGGGGATATATCCGCCCGTGCCGAGCGCGAACACAATCCATTCCCACGTGCTTTTCCCTTCTAAAATGTTTTTATTTTCCATCGTGTCCATTATAAAACAATCGCTGAAAATTTCCTACAAAAATCGCCCCGGCACAAAAGCGCGAGGGCGATAGCGATAAAAACCGCGAAAAATTTACGAGCGATTCTTTTTGAAAAAATACCGTGCAACTCCCGCGACGACATCCGAAAGGTCAAGGAGAACGGTAAAGAATAAGAAGGGGATATACAATATCATGCCTTTATGCCATGCGAACTCCCGTGCAAGATATTCGTTCCATGCCGTATGGTAGACAAACACATCTCTTGTGAAGAAAAATTCATTGCGGGACATGAGTATCGTACGCAGAATAAAACCGAGAATCGCGGCGGCAAAACAGGCGAAGATAAACTGCCAAAATATGCCAAGAAAAAAACTGACCGCCGAATAAAACAAAAAACCGAGAAAAAGCGAACGCCAGAATCTTTCTTTTGTGTAATCGGGAAACCACAAACCGTCGTATAAGCGAAGAATTGTTTTTTTCAAATGTTTCATATACCCTCCTTCGGGGGATTGGAATGAACGATACTGTGTTGAATATAGCACGCCATACGGGGAAAAACAATTGCCGGGTAAAAAGAATCCCGCCAATCGCAGAGCGATGTAGCGGGAGGATTTCATTTTGAGATAACTGCTGCGATAAATGCAATAATACAAACGTCTTTGATTTCCATTGCCGTAACCGGCGTGTGCAACCAAGCCATTACTATCGGCGAGCTTAGCAAGGAAGAAAAAACACTGAAATAAAGACCTCATATTGCTAAAATAGCAATGATGACAATGAGTACCCAGTATTTGTCAAACACGTCGTACCAGTTAAAACGATCAACGATTTTTTTAACAAGTTCTTTCATTAGAACCCCCTTTGATTTTAAGAAACTGTTTGTAGTGTAGCACAAGTAAAAATATTTGTCAAATTTTTACTCAAAATGACTGATCTCGTGTTTGTTGGCGAGTTTTTCGGCAATCAGTGGGTATTTTTTCAGCGATGGATTCTTTTTTAGCATTTCTCTCGCTTCGTTTCTCGCGGCTTCCACCATTTTTAGGTTTTTTATGGCTTCCATTCCTAGGTCGCTGACACCCCATTGTTTTTTTCCTCCGAGTTCGCCAGCGCCGCGCAAGGCCAAGTCCATTTCCGCGAGTTCAAAGCCGTTTTTGGCGGTTTTTAGGGCGTGGAGGCGGTCTTTGGTTTTTTGACCGAAGCTTTCGGTGAGGAGATAACAATATGCTTGGTGATTACTCCTTATGACTCTCCCGCGGAGCTGGTGAAGTTGGGCGAGTCCGAAACGCTCGGCGCCTTCAATGACGATTATCGTGGCGTTCGGGACATTCACACCCACTTCAACTACCGAGGTCGCGCAGAGAATATCTATTTCTTTTTTCTCAAAACGCGCCATCGTTGTTTCTTTTTCTTTCGGGGTCATTTTTCCGTGCAGAATGTCAATGTTGTATTCCTGAAAAACATTTTTCTTCAAGCGTTTGGCTTCTTCTTTTACCGATTTCGCTTGGAGCGCCATTTCTTTTTCGGGGTCGGGTTCGTCAATGCGCGGACAGATGACGTACGCTTGCCGTCCGGCTTTGAGTTCGCGCCGAATATCATCGTACATTTTTTCGCGGTGCGTTGCGTAAATGATATCGGTGATGATGGGTTTTCTTCCCGGCGGCATCGCATCCAAAAGCGTGAGATCAAGGTCGCCGTAAATCGTGAGCGCGAGCGTGCGCGGAATCGGCGTTGCCGTCATGGAGAGGAAATGGGGGACGGGCTGGCCTTTGTGCACGAGCTTCATTCTTTGCGCCGTGCCGAAGCGATGCTGTTCG
>JBAYGK010000048.1:0-8817 GCA_041666665.1 Minisyncoccota bacterium | reverse complement strand
GAATCGCACCCGATGTGCTTGTTCCGGAAGGAGCGAACGAATCATGCACCGGCGACGCGCAACTCGCGGCGGCTCTCAAAATTCTTCATGAGAAAGGAAAATGAGAAGAATCGGGGCTATTGCATAAATACAATTGCAACGATAATGACCGGCTGAAATCAGCCGGTCATTTTTTTGTTTGACTTTTTCAATGCATGCGGTAATCTACGTAGTGGAAACACGCTGAACAATAGGTGAAAAAATGAGCGAAATAATCGTATCTTTAGAACATCCGAAACTAACCAAGGTATATTTGCGACCGCTTGAGAAAAGCGATGCGGAAAGATGTTGCCGATGGATAAACAATCCGGAGAATAGACAATTTCTTTCAACTCAAATACTTCCCTCTTTATCGCAGGAAGAAAAATGGATTGACGCGGTAAATAACAGCCGAGACAAAGGTATTGATCTGGCTATTGTTACAAAAGAAAAAAATATTCCTATCGGGGTTATCGGGGTTGCCCGTATTGACTGGATAAACCGACGCGCCACGACCGGTGCCCTTATCGGCGAAAAAGAATATTGGGGAAAGGGTTACGGCACGGAAGCAAAACTCCTTCTCCTTAAACATGCCTTTGATACCCTCGGTCTTGAAAAGATATGTTCTGAAGTTCTCAGCACAAACCCGCGAAGCAAAGCGTATCTTGAGAAAACCGGATACAAACAAGAAGGATGCTTACGCCGGCATCAGCTGGTGGACGGCAAAAAGATTGATGTGTTTGTCATGGCTCTTTTCCGGGAAGATTTTTATCCGATATGGAAAAAGTACACCGGCGAATAAAGAGTGTTCGCTAAAACAGCGCCCCGAAAATCGGGGCGCTTTTACTTTATTACTCAGACAGAAACCGCTACACCAAGGGCAACCCTTTCCCCGGAATATTTTACTTGGCGGAGAGACCGCCTTGCGGGGCGGACTCACCGCCAAGTAAAATATTCCTCCTTAAGGACTGCCCTTGGTTTCGCTCAGTGCACCTTTTCATCGTCGTAACTTTATAAACTTGATAAACTTTTAACTTCCCCCGTTTTGTTTGACATTTTTTGATAAAAGAGTTAATATACGCAGTGGACAAAATCGCATTTTAATGGAGAAGTATAGTCCTTTGAAAAAAGCCGTATTTGAAGGAAAATTTCATTTATACGATATCGTTTCAACACCAAGGAGATAAAAATGGCAGGATTTTTCAATCCAAAAGAAGACAAAAAAACTTTCCCTTTTCCGGGGATACCCGCGGTTCTGGACGGCAACGATGCCGTTGTGGAAGTGGAAAAACATGTGCTGGAAGGAGCGGGATCATATCCCATCACTCCGTCAACCGGCATTGCGGAAGGCACGGCGGTTGCCGCAAATAACGGATTTCTCAACATTGCCGGAAGCCCCATTATATTCATTGAACCCGAAGGTGAACATGCCGCGGCGGGCGTTACCATCGGTCTTGCCATGGCAGGACTGCGCGCCGCCACATTCACATCGGCGCAAGGCGAAGCGTATATGAAAGAACAGCTTTTCGTTGCCGTCGGCAAACGATTACCGCTGGTCATACACCTCGCATGCCGAGCGATGACAAAATCAACGCTCAATGTCCATGCCGGACATGACGATTATGATGATGCCGCAAATGTCGGCTTCATTCACTTATTCGCGCGGAACAACCAAGAAGCCGCAGACCTTGCTCTCGTGGCGAGAAAAATCGCGGAACTTTCTCTTACTCCGGCAATTGTCGGACAAGACGGTTTCCTGACCTCTCACCTTTTGCGGGATTTGCGCGTTCCCGAGCGGGCGCTCATTAAAGAGTATCTCGGTTTATCAAGCGACATTATTCCCACTCCGACGGCGGGGCAAAAAATTCTCTACGGAGAAACACGCCGGCGCGTACCGGTCATCATGGACGTTGATAATCCCGTAACCATCGGGGTCGTCACCAACCAAGACATGTACATGCAATCCGTTGCGGCGCAAAATCCGTTCTTCTTCGCTCACATTCCGCAGATTGCGGAACAATGCATGAAAGAATACGGCGATCTGACCGGACGATACTATAATCGCGTCGGTCAATATAAAACCGAAGATGCCGAGTATATTCTTTTGGCGCAAGGAAGCATTGCGGAAGAGGCGGAACTCGTTGCGGATTATTTGCGCGATAAGAAAGGATTGAAAATCGGCGTGGTCAACATGACCATGTTCCGTCCATTCCCGGGCGATGCGCTTTCTCATGTTCTTAAGGGCAAGAAAGGCGTTACCGTTTTGGAACGGCTGGATCAGCCGATGGCGGAAGATTTGCCCATCGCGAAGGAAATAAAATCCGTTCTCGGTAAAGCGCTGGAAAACGGAAAAGCGGCGCTTGAAAAAGAACCGCTTCCTTATCCGGAATATGCCGTTTACACCGGCATTAAAGATATGCCGGCAATCTATTCTGCTTCATTCGGCATGGGCAGTCGCGACACGCAACCGGGACACCTGATTGCCGCCGTGGAGAACATGATGCCGAATGGCAAAAAATTGCCGTTCTATTATTTGGGCATTGAATTCATCCGCGATGTTCCTTTCACTTTGTTTGAAGAAATTTATCAGCAAAAGATTTTGGAAGGATATCCGAATCTGAAAAATCTCGCGCTTCCGTCATCAAGCAATGAAAACCTGATGTCGGAGGACAGCATTTCTCTTCGGATGCACTCCGTCGGCGGCTGGGGAATGATAACCACCGGCAAAAACCTGGCGATGACTTTGTTTGAATTGTTGGGATGCCATATCAACGCGAACCCGAAATACGGTTCCGAAAAGAAAGGCGCGCCGACATGCTTCTATCTTGCCGCTTCGCCCGAACCGGTCAAGATGATGTGCGAACTCAACCACTTGGATGTGGTAATGTCGCCGGATCCGAATGTGTTCAAACACAGCAATCCGCTTGCCGGATTGAAAAAGAACGGCGTGTTCGTCATTCAAAGCTCTTTGAGTACTCCCGAGGAAGTATGGAACACTTTTCCCGCGGCGGCGCAAAAATACATCAAAGAGAACGGCATTCGCGCGTTCTATGTTGATGGTTTCAAAATCGCCCGCGAGGAATCAAGCGACCCGTCGCTCACATTCCGTATGCAAGGCATCGCTTTCCAAGGCGCATTCTTCGCGACCTCTCCCGTGGCGGAAAAGAACAAGCTCACCAAAGAGCAAATTCTGAAAGCCATCTACGAGCAGATCAAAAAGAAATTCGGCAAGAAAGGCGAAAAAGTGGTTGAAGACAACTTCAGAGTCGTCAAACGCGGCTTTACGGAAGTTACGGAGATTGTAAACAAATAAGGGAATTTAATTCCCGAACGGAGGCGCATGTCGCCTCCGTTTTTTTTATTGACTTAAATTAGGTAATATGTTATATTGCAATAGGTTTTGAATTTGATTTTTTATCTTTGAAAATCGGGGGTTGTATAATGAACACCGTTTATATCGTCTTGCGGCTTCTCGCCGTCTTGTGCGCGGTATGTCTGGTGTCTTCAGAATTATACCGCAACAGAAAAAATCTTCCCTTTATTTGGGAAATATGGAAACGATTCCGTCCGGGAATGTTTATCCAAGTGTTTGTCTTGATAATTATCGTTCTTGCAACGGCTGTGTTTTTGAGCAATCATGTTCCCTATCTTCACTACGGATGGATGCATCTTATTTTGAAGAATGGCGGAAATATTGTTACGGGACCCGTGCTTTCCGTTGCACACTCCGAATATATGGTACTCCGAATATTGCCTCCCGTGTTTCTTTTTGTTTTTCTTCTCGTTATTCCGTTTTTGGCGAACGGGGAAGAAAAAATTTTCAGAAAGGGATATCATACGCGGGGAAAAATGATTCGGCAATCCATCCGATTCGGGCTCGTTCACTTGGTGGCGGGGATTCCGATTGCGGCAGGTATCGCGCTTATTGTTCCGGGACTGTTTTTCGCGTATAAATATCACGATACGTATACGAAACTTATGCAGACAACGGAAAAGAAAGAAGCCTCGCATGAAGCCGTTTTGGTGAGTACGACGTATCATACTCTTATGAACAGTATCCTGGTCGTTTATCTTATTGTATTAACGATTATATACATTTAAACCGTTCCGATTCATTCGGAACGGTTTTTTGAACGACAGAACAACGGAATGAGAAATTTATTTTTGCAAGAATTTCATCAACTCCTCTTCCGAAAGCATGAGCACTTCTCCGGTTTTTCTTATTTTTACTTCAAATTTTTCCGATTGAACGGTTTTTCCGGAAACAACGACGCGGTAAGGAATTCCGAGAAGATCGCTTCCCCCGAACTTTTCTCCGGCGCTCGCGTCGCGGTCATCGTATAAAACTTCAATTTTCGCCTCGGTGAGTTTTTTGTACAGTTTGTCCGATGTTTCTTTTTCGCGAAGGTCAATCAAGTGAACTTTGAAGGGAGCAACGCTTTCCGGCCAGACAATCCCCTTGTCATCGGCGAACGATTCAACTATCGTCCCCATGAGCCGTCCGGGTCCGATACCGTAAGAACCCATAATAACCGGCTTTTGTTCGCCGTTTTCATCTTTGTAGGTGAGTCCGAGGGGCGATGAAAAACGCGTGCCGAGTTTGAAAATATTTCCCGTTTCAATGGAGTGGACTTCTTCCAGTTCTTCGCGCGATAATCCGAGATCGCCGAGAACTTCTTCATTGAGCACTTCTTTGTTGACCGCGATTCCTTTTTCCCGCGACAGATAAATCGTATCCTCGCCCGCATCGGAAAGGGTCTGAAACTCGTGGCTGTATTTGGAAAATACGCCGCCGCTTGCGAACGTGATGAAAGTTATTTTTCCCAAGCCGGCGCGTTCAAAAATGTTTTTGTACGCTTGTGTCGCTTTTTCGTAGAACGCGTCAAGGTCCGTTTCCGTCGCGCTGAACGAATACATATCTTTCATGGAAAATTCGCGTCCGCGCATGATTCCGCTCTTCGCGCGCGTTTCATTGCGGAATTTTGTTTGTATCTGATACGCATAGATCGGCAGGTCTTTGTACGAAGAAATATGCCCGGTCATGATATTCGTTATCGCTTCTTCGTGCGTAAATCCCAAGCCGACTTCATTGCCGTTCTTCAATTTGGTTTTAAACCAATTATCAACTTTCGCATCGTCCCATCGGTCGGTTTTTTCCCAGAGATTGCGGTCTTGAAGCGCCGTCATTTGAATCTCCTGCCCGCCGATTGCGTTCATTTCTTCGCGAATGATGTTTTCAATTTTATTGAGCGCGCGAAGTCCGAGCGGAAGATACGAATACACTCCCGCCATTTCTTTATGCACATATCCCGCACGAATCAAAAGTTCGGCGTTTTTTGACACCTCGTCCTTGGGCGCTTCCTTGCGCGTTTTTGTGAATAGTTGTGATTGTTTCATTTTTTTATTGTACCGTTTTTTGATGAAAAAGAGAAATTTGACAAATATGTTTTTATCTGATATCATACTCTCAATATTTGTTCATGGAAAAAGAGAGGTGAAAATGAACCAAATATTATTTATTTGCGGGACACTTGCAATCGTCGCTTATCTGCAGGGCGGTTATTACGTAAGCGGAAAGATATACGACTTGTATCATGCGCGCGAAAAACCGGCACAGTGGAAACTGTTTTTGATTTGACCCGTGGCGACAATAAGCCACCGGCGAAATTTAAAAAACAACGATTGGAAGTTTGAAAAAGCGCCGTACGAAGATTGCTACGCCTATCTGCTTCCGAACAGAACAACGAGGTGATACTACCTATCCATAATGACCATCTTTTGGGGTATTAAGGTGGCGTGGAACCTGACAGTATTCGCTGTTGTCGCTTTTTTGTTTGCGATGATGCCGATAGGAGCGGGACTTGCGCTTGGGATAGCTCTGCCTCTCAAAAGTTTGATCGGGCGCGAATGATGCGATTAAAAAGGCAAGCACGGAGACGCCATAGCGTTTCCGTGCTTTTTTGCAAAAAGATAAAAATTTTATTTAGCAAACAGAGTCCAGACATCGTGGAAGGTTATAACAATGATGAGTCCGATCAAAACGACGAATCCGATGGAATGAGCGAGATTTGCGGTGTGCGCTTTTATCGGCGAACGCTTGATCGTTTCAATGAGAATGAAGAAAACGCGACCTCCGTCCAGTGCGGGAATCGGCAAAATATTGATGACGGCGAGATTGATGGAAATAAGAGCGGTGAGCGATATGAGATATGTTATGCCAAGCTGGCTGGCATCTCCCACGATTTTCACAATGCCGACCGGACCGGAAACGGAAGACATGTCTCCTTTTCCTCGCAGGGCATTTGCGAGAAGATGATACAATCCTCGGAAAGTTTCTTGCGTATAGAGAAGTGTGAGCCTGCCCCCTTCGTAGACGGCTCTGTGCGCGGGAAGTCTCATGACTCCCACCATATCCATCGCGATGCCGATGGCGGATTTTCCTCCCTTCACTATTCCGCGCTTGGGCGTTACCAATACGGTTTTTTCTTCCGATCCTCGCCGTATGAGAACGGATATTTCTTTCGCGTCATGTTCATTTACGAATTTTTGGAACGCTTCCGGCGTTACTTTTGCCGATGCTTCTTTTTCAAATGAAACGGAAAGTATTTTATCCCCCGTTTGCATGCCCGCAATTTGCGCCGGAGTGTCTTTCATCACTTCAACGACAGTAAGAGATACATTACTTATCGTCCCCGCGGATATTTGTTCGGAATCGGAAGAGGGCAAACCGATCAAAAAACCGGAAGTGAGGAGCGCCCAAGCGAAAAGCAAATTGAAAAATACGCCCGCGGAAAGCACCGCCACTTGCGTCAGTTTCGGCTTATTGACGAAACTTCTCTCGCTTCCCGGCCCGTTTGTTGATTCCTCGTCGGGATTTTCGCCGAATATTTTCACAAAACCGCCGAAGGGAATCGCGTTTATCGTGTATTCCGTTTCGCCGTATTTCTTGCCGTACAATTTCGGAGGAAAGCCGATGCCGAATTCATCAACCCGTATCCCGCTTTTTTTGGCAACGATAAAGTGCCCGAACTCGTGAACGAGAACGAGAACGGCGAGGATGATGGCGAATAGAAGGATATTCATATGTAGATTACCGATTACCGATTACCGATTACCGATTTACGAGCACGGCGACCGGCGCCATTCTGTAATCTATAATCTTTAATCCGTAATCATTTTTTATTCCGCTATTTCTTTTTCTTTCCGTTCCGACATTTCTTCCAATTTGGCGTTTGCCTGATCTACCAGTTTTTGCATGTCTTCTTTTAAGCGGAATTTGTCGTCTTCGGGGATCTCTCCTTCCCTTTCAAGCAGTTGAATTTCGCTCCACACTTCATCGCGTTCCGCCCGCACGGAAACTCGTCCGTGTTCTAATTTTTCTCCCGTAACTTTCACGAGCGCGGCGCGCCGTTCGGCGGTAAGCTCGGGGAAAAATACGCGCACGCCCATAGTGTCCGAAGAAGCGCTGAGTCCGAGATTCGCTTCGCCGATGGATTTTTCTATCGCCTTGATTTGCGATTTATCCCAAGGTGCGACGCGGATCGTCCTCGCATCCTCTATGGAAATGCTCGCCACGTGTTTCAATGGCGTTCTTGTACCGTAAGACTCAATATACACATTGTCCAAAATGGCGGGAGTCGCCCGTCCCGTTCGCACGCCGGTATATTCGTTCGCGAGCCATTCTTCCACTCCTTCCAGTTTCTTTTTAAATGATGAAAAATCGTATGACATAAATTTATTATATTACTTTATAGTATTTCCTTATTATAGCAAAGAAAACAGAAAAATACGAAATTTATTTTCATTGTTTTTTAATAATTTCCAATATCAAATTCCCAATTCCCAACAAAATGTCCAATATCTGAACCAAAAGGCTGTTTTTAAGTATTGGGCATTTAGATTTTCATTGGAAATTAGAAATTGGATATTGGAAATTATTTTAATATACGAGCCTCTTGCGGAGCAATGAGTGCGAGATGTTCCAACATCATCTTCCACGATGGCGCTTTGCCGTGCGCGTATTGCCGATACAGCAAAGCGAGTTCAAGCGTCCGCTTCTCTTCCTTTGTTCGTTTTCCCGGAGCGTTCTTTTTGTAAAAAAACCGGATAATGTCCTCCATAAGACGTTCCGAACGGCCGACGTCCTTTTCGTCTTTGGTAATCTTTTGAACGAAAGCGAGGCGTTCGGCATACGGCTGTTTCAAAAATTCAACCGCCTCGCCGAAATTTTCTTCCGCGGATATATCCTCAGCGGAAACCGAAACCACGCGGGAAAGAAGCGTCGGCAGGAAAAACCGCGCGGAAAAAGAGAGAATGAAAAAGTGCGTGTCATCGGTCGGTTCTTCAAAAATCTTGAGCAAAGAATTTTGCGCCTCAGTCGTGAAAGTATTGGCGATTACGACGAACATTTTTTTTCCGCCCTCCGTAAAAGCGCGGCGCGACTGCCTTTCTTTCAGATCTCTGCCGTCATCAATTCCGAAAGAAACGAATTCTTGCAAGGAAAAATCCGGATTGCCGACAGTCGGTATTTTCAGCTCTTCCTCAATAAAAACGCGAAGCGCGGGTCCGGTATGCGCCGGATTCCCTTCAATCAAAAAAGCATGATGAAAAAACCCCGTTTCAAAATTCCCTATTTTTTGCGTCCAAGATGAGTTCATAAATAAGTTATTCGCTTTTTGCGGTATAGGCCATAATAAACTGTTACTGAAAGTCGTTAGTCATTCGTCCGTTCCCGCGCCGCTTTTGTTAATTCGTAAATCTTCTTTTTCAGTATAGCAATTTTCCGAAGAAGCGCCAAAG
>JBAYGK010000047.1:0-9095 GCA_041666665.1 Minisyncoccota bacterium | reverse complement strand
ATGACAAATCAAAATTTTATCCGCACGATCGGAATCGGCGGAGCGGCGGGCGACGGCGTCCGCGAGGCGGGGCTTCACCTTGCCGAACTTTTTAACAGACTGGGGTATCAAAGCTTTCTTTCGTTTTCCTACCCCTCGGTGATACGGGGCGGGCACAATTTTTCCCGACTCTCTTTTTCAAAAGAAAAAGTGTGGGGAGATTATTCCGAACTTGATGTTTTGATTGCGGTGAACGCCGAATCGGTCAGGCTTCATCTTCGCGAACTGAAAAAAGACGCGCTTGTTTTCGTGGAACAATCGTATGCGGAAGAACTCAAAGATACGGGCGCAAATATTATTCCTCTTCCGATGGCTGATTTTGCCAAAGAAATAAACGCTCGTCCCGTGGCGCGAATGACGGTCGGGGTCGGCGCTCTCGCTTTTGCCGCCGGACTTGCCGCCGAAAAAACGCGCGAGCTTATTCTTTCCATCTTTCAGGATATCGGCGGTGAGGTGAATGCGACGCTCGCGGAAAAGGGATATAAACACGCGGAGGGATTGAATGTCGCAAAGTGGACAGAGAGCGTTTCCGAAACGGCGCGCGATCAAAAAACCGAGATTATAGATGCAAACAAAGCCATTGGGAAAGGACTGCTCGCGGCGGGGCTTGATTTTTATATCGCTTATCCGATGACCCCCGCCACGTCCATTCTGCATTTCCTCGCAGAAGAAGCGCTCGGCGGAAAAGTGAAAACGATACAGCCCGAAGATGAAATTTCAGCGATGAACATGGCGATTGGCGTCGCCTATACCGGCAAAAAGGTCGCGGTCGGAAGCGCAACGGGAGGCTTCGCCCTCATGCAGGAAGCATTCAGCTTTGCGGGCGTTTCGGAAACGCCTATTGTCGTCGCCGTTTCCCAACGACAGGGTCCTGCGACGGGGGTGCCGACGAATACGAGCCAGGGAGATTTGCAATTCGTGCTCCATAGCGGACACGGAGAATTTCCCCGTATCGTTATCGCGCCCGGAGACGCGGAAGAAGCATACCTCGCGACGGGAAACGCGCTTCACCTCGCGTGGAAATATCAAATGCCCGCCATAATTCTCGTAGACAAACATCTTTCCGAAAGTTCTCAAACCGCCGTTTTGGACGGCTCAAAAATTATTCCGGGAGAAGTGAAAAAGTGGCTCCATGAAGGCGAGTATAACCGCTACCGTTTGGAAGATGACGGCGTTTCTCCTTTTGCGGCGCCGGGAACGGAAAACGCCGTCGTAAAAGCGACGAGCTATGAACATGATGAATTCGGCGACTCCACCGACGATCCCGAGATGGTGAAAAAAATGATTGATAAGCGATTCAAAAAGGGCGAAATGCTCGCGCAAGAACTTCCGCTTTACGATACGGTGAAAATATACGGCGACGAATCAAGCGACACGGCAATTCTGTTTTGGGGCAGATCCAAGGGTGCGGTATTGGAAGCAACGAAGAACCTGAAAAAGCCGGTGAAACTGGTGCAGGTACTCTGGATGGAACCGTTTGATACGGCGCGCATCATGACGGCGCTCTCAAACATGGCAAAGATAATCAGCGTTGAGGGAAACCATAATGGACAGCTCGCCGCGCTCCTCCGCGAAAAAACGGGCATTTCCCCGCATCATCGGATAAGCCGATATGACTCAAGACCGTTTGATCCGACGGAACTTGCGAAAAATATAAATGAATTGTTGTAACTCGTCATTCGTTAAAGCTAAAACCTAACAACTAAAAACTAAAAACTAACCTATGGAACTTGCAACAAAATCAAAAATAACATGGTGCCCCGGATGTCCGAATGCGACCATTCTTGTCGCCTATCGGAAAGCCGTGACCGAACTCGTCGCGGAGGGGAAACTCAAAATTGAAAATCTCGTTTCCGCCGCGGGAATCGGCTGTCATGGAAAAATTACCGATTATTTGAATACCAATACGTTTGAAGCGCTTCATGGACGCGTCATTTCTTCGGCAACCGGAATAAAACTCGGCAACAAAAATCTTGAGGTCGTCGCATTCACCGGCGACGGAGATTCTTTTTCGGAAGGATTTTCCCATCTTCTCCATGCGGCGGAACGAAACGTCGGCATTTCCGTTTTTCTCCACAACAACGAAGTCTTTGCGCTCACGACCGGACAAGCAACGTTTCTCTCCCCGAAAGGTTTTAAAGGACCGTCAACACCCGCAGGAGATACCGACGAACCGATGAATCCCCTGCTCGTTTTGCTCGCGATGGGCGCCACCTTCGTTGCGCGGACATACGCGCTTGATATTGAAGGAACGAAAAAAATAATGAAAGCGGCGATGGAACACAAAGGTTTCGCTTTCGTGGAAATAATCCAGCCCTGCATCACCTTTTTTGACACGCGTGAACATTTCAAAGACCGCATGGAATGGCTCCCTGAAGATTTTCCGAGGTCAGACCTAGCGGTCGCGATTGCCAAAGTCCGCGAAGCCGGCGAGAAAACCCCGGTCGGCATTTTCTATCAAGTGCAAAAACCGACATTTGAGGATTTGGCGTAATATCGCACAATAATCCACGTGGATTCCCTTCTTCAAGGGAATGACGGATTAATTGTTTTTATAATCGTCATCCTCGCGAATGCGGGGATCCACGTCCGTCTAGCTAAAGATAAAAACCAAATTTATGAAAACCGGTTTCGTCTACATTCTCGCGAGCAAGAAAAACGGCACGCTTTATGTCGGTGTTACTTCAAATTTAATTAAACGAATAGAAGAACATAAAACAAACGCAGTCCCGGGCTTTACGCAAAAATACAACATTCACAATTTAGTCTATTACGAAACATTAGACGATATCCGGGGTGCAATTGAAAGGGAAAAACAATTAAAAAAATGGAATCGCGCGTGGAAAATTAGATTGGTCGAAGAAGAAAATCCCGAGTGGTGCGATCTTTATGATGATTTAATGGGAGAATAATCCGCATTCGCTATCTTCAGCGTCACGTCATTCCCGCGAAGGCAGGAATCCACGGCTAACGTTGCACAACACTGCCATAGATTCCCTTCTTCAAGGGAATGACAACAAAAAAAAGAAATCCGTGACGCAAACGCGCCACGGATTTTTGTTTACTCTCGCATTACACCGTCAACCATGGACAGTGCTGTTTGTGTACATCGCCGCTCAAACACTCTATAAGTTGAGAATTTTCCGGTTTTATTACAAGACTTTTATTGGGTCCGGAACACACACCGAAAGATACCGGTAGTATTGGAATATAATCACCGCAACAATCCGTGATGGACACTTCCTGCGCGATATCAAACCAATCTTTAACGAACAAATTCAGATATTGTGTCATCAAACAAAGTGTGTCTCTGCCAGTAATGTATTGTTGATGTTCCCATTTTTCATTCCAAAACAAGAGCCATTTATCCTCAACACGACCACGGTGTTCCTTTTCAAACTCCAGCGTATTTCTCAAAGAAATATATATTTTTCTTTTCTCGCCGTTGCTTGTATTAAAAGGGAAATCAACTATGTTTTTTGCAAAAAACGATAATCCCCTTTTTACTGTCGCGCGTTCCAATTTAAGAAACGCGGACTCCTCGCTTCCGGAAGAATCAACTGGTAAAATAATATCCCTCACTCCGGATTTTCTACTGCCGAGAATTATCGCACCGCAATCCTTTAATTCTTTTTGGTAGCGTTTTTCGGTTTCCCGTAATTTTTCATATACGGGATTCACTTCCAAACAAGAATCTTGCCGCAAAATTCTTTCCAAGTTTTCCATTCCGCCGATAATATTTATCAATGCTTCCGCTTGGTTGGCGGTGTAATTATATTTACTCATTGTTTTCTCCTGAGAACTCAAAGCTCTCGTTGTCGTGTTCCCTCAAAGGGAAAATGCACGAGCCGGATCGCCCGTGCGTTGTACCGCGTCTTTTCTCCTTTTTCGCTCAAAGCGAAAAGTTCACCGAAAAGCCGCGGTATCCGCCGGACGATCGCGAATGACAAAGAACGAAAGTGCCTTTTACCTTATCATCTTCGCGCATACTCGTCAAACCCTGCCCTTTTTTTTGTTCGCGGTAAATTTCAGCATATGCTGAAATTTACCGCGAAGAGTTTTTGTAAAAAAAATACCCCCTCCGGCAAAAACCGGAGAGGGATTACTTTTAAAAAATTATCTTCCGTCTAAAATTCGTCCATATTCGCGAAGAATATCGTCTGTTGTTTGTTCCGCGCCGCTTCCGACGACCATAATACCGTAGAGTTTTCTTCCGTTTTTAAGAATGACGACGGGTTGGCTCTTTTCCCAATTTTGCATATGCAAACACTTGATTGTTTTTATATCGCGCACTTTTACAACATGGAGTATCCCAAACGGGATCAGATCAATTTCTTGTGTATCCAACATCTTTTATGCCTTCCTTTTTGTTTTTGAAAAAACGATTGATCAAGCGCGGAAACATTCGCCGCTTCGGAAAATGATCCGCTTATATACATATTGGATTCGCGGTAAAAATAAAACATGTATCAGGCGCTCTTTTCCCGTGTTTTCTACCGGCAAAAAGGAAAAGAAACCGCTTGTTGTCATTTTTTCCGAGAATCCGCAATAAATGCCTCCTTTTAAATGAACAAGTTGTTACTGGAAAAATAATATAGGATTGGCGTTTGTTAGTCAACCGTTTGAAAAACGCGGACATAAAAATCCGTTATCGTCATCCCGAAATCATGCCGGTGTGAAATAACGGGACGAAACTGCTCGGTTTTTCAAAAAGCCCGACAATATCGCCGGACTTTTTTAAAGTAATTTCTTAAAAACGATTACGCGATCGGAAACAGCGTTTTCAAATCAAACTCCGGCTTTGCCATGTCTTCCTGCTTACCCGCCACGTTCACTCCGTCTTTGATAAGTTTCGTGACGGTTCCCATTTCCGGCATGCGGTTTATCAAGGTCGCGCCGATGATATTTTCTCCGCGGATGATGATGCGCACGAGCGAATTTTTTTCCGTATCTTTGCGGAACACCACAATCCGGTCGGGCAGCGCCCGTGTATCCCCGACAAAGCCGACAAGATCGCCAAACCCGTGGCTGGTTTGAAATGTCACCGATTTATATTCCGTCCGCTTTCCCACCATGCCGAGTCCCGCGATTTCGCCCTGTCCGCGGGAATTCATCCAGTTTCCGCATATGATCATTTCTTCCAACGCCAAGTCGTTGTATTCCGCGATATCCCCGGCTGTCCATACGTCGGGAATGCTCGTTTCCAAAAATTCATTGGCGACAATTCCGCGCTTCACAACGACTCCCGAAGATTTCAGCCATTCCGTCGGATACACGATGCCGATCATGGGCAGAATCATATTGCACTCCAGCCTCTCGCCGTTTTTCAATACAACGCCGGTCGCTTCTTCGGCGCCAAGCACTTCCGTGATTTCAGTTTCCCGCATGATATTCACTCCGTTTTTTTCAAGCGTTGCTTCAATTATTTTTCCTTCCGGTTCGGAAAGCATCGGCTCACCGAAATATTTTTCCCGCATAACGAGCGTCGTTTCAATATTGAGCGAGCGCAAAATTTCCGCGATTTCAAAACTGACGCACCCGCTCCCGATAAGCACCGCGCGCTTCGCCGCGCCGAAGCCCGCGGGCGAAGGCGGGTTTTTTGTTTTTATTGCCTCCATTATCGCCTTGGTATCATCCAATCCGCGAAGATACAGAATCCCCTTTTTGTCGGAACCCGGAATCGTCCATTTGCGCGCGTGGGCGCCGATGGCAAGCAATAATTTTTCATATTCCAGCTCTTCACCGTTTGAAAGCGCGAGTTTTTTCGCCGTTCCGTCAAGCGCCGTCGCCGACACTCCGCCGATAAAGGCGATTTTATTCTGTTCGTACCATTCGGGTTTTTTCAGCCAAACGCTCTCCAACGGCTGTTCCCCCCGGACAAAACCCGGCTTTGAAAGAAGCACGCGCGAATAAAGAGTGTACGGCTCGTCGGAAACGATGGCGATGCTTCCCTCGGCATCGTTCTTGCGAACGGTTTCCGCCGCAGTCGTCCCTGCAATCCCCCCGCCGACAATAACATATTTATAATGTTGCATATTTGTAGTTTTAAAAAATTTCAAATTCCCAATATCCAATTTCCAACAAAAATCCAAATGCCAAAAATTTAGTTTTGGAATTCAAATACTGGACATTTTATTGGAAATTGATAATTGGGTATTTGAAATTTACTTGGGGAATATCTTGTTTCCCTCTTTGTCAAAAAGCAAAATCGCTTTTGTCGGGCAGGATTCCGCCGACATGATGAGCGTTTCATCGTCCACCGCGTTTGCATCGGTAACGACGACTTTGCTCTCATCGTCAAGCTGGTATACCGCGTCCGCAACCGCAATGCACGAAACCGCGGCGATGCACAAATCGCGGTCAATCACTATTTTTCCGATATTTGAACCTTCTTTGGTTCTCGGATATTCTCTTTCATTGGCCATAAAATTATTTGTTATGAATAAAAAAATAGAAAAATAGTAAAATAGAAATATTTCGTCGTCGTTAAATTTTTCTATTTTTCTATTTTCTTATTTTTCTATTTGTTGTTATTCAAAAATTATTTCGGTGATTTCGGGGGCTTCTTCCGCAAGAAGCGGCTTTATCACGCGATGTACCGTAACCGTCAAAAGCGGGCACTCCGCGCAATTGCCTTCAAACTTCAAAATCGCGGCGGTTTCCCTCACTTCCGACAACCGCACATCTCCGCCGTGCATCTGAATATACGGGCGTATTTTTTCCAGAATGGCGGTTATTTTTTCCGTTGTATTCATATTACCCATTCATTCTAACAATTTCCTCTCAAAAAGCCAATGGAACAACGGAACGATGGAACAGCAGAACGATAGAACCACGGAACAAAAAACAGGGTCGCCCTTTCGGACAACCCTGTGTGAATTTTACGGCACACTGAAAAATTAAATTTTAAGCGTAATACCGCCGCGACGCGGTTTTTCTCGGTTATAAAATTCGGTCAAAGCCGAATCTCTGAAACAAAGCGGTTGATTTGTATCCGGTTCGCCATAAAAACCAAAGCCTCCACTGCACCCCTCTCCTCCACAATTCCATATTTCTTCGTGGACAGCGCGTCCATACTCTTCCACAAACTCCACGATCTTTTCCGCAAGTCTATTGTCTTTTGATTCAATAACATACTGCGCGAGAAAGCCGCTAAGACCGGCATCTTCCAGTTTGTTGAGAAGCTCGTTTCCCTGACCTCTTCCCATTTTATTTTCTTGGCTCACAGTACTCATGACTGCACACCTCTTTTGTGTTGATTCGTCCGGAACCGCCCGGACAGCGGCAACGCGCCTTTTTCTCAAAGATAAAAAGAACGCCGCTTGGCATAGTTAATCATATTTCCGGAAAAAAAACAAAAATCACTTGGCGGTTGGACCGCCAAGTGATTTTTTATTAAATTTGCGATGTTATGCCCCCGTCGTAAATTGTTGTTCCGTGCTTGTCCCCGTATTTCCCGCGGCATCTTTTCCTTCCAAAACAAAATGATAGGTTGTGCTCGTCGCGAGTCCGGTGAGGTTAAAAACGTGATTAAGAGAATATGTATCGTCCAATTTTGTGTTTGGCGCGGTTGAGAGAACGATGGGTGTCGCGGTTCCGTAATAGATTTTACCAGTCGCGTTTTCGCCCGTTTTCCATGAAATTGTCGCGTTTTCCGAAGCGTGCGAAACAACAATGTCGGAAATTGCGGGCGCGATTGTATCCGAAAGAACCGAAGTTTTAAATGCGCTCGCCGTGGTTGTGGAAACATTGCCCGCCGCATCTTTTGCAATAATTACAAATGAATACGTTGTATCGGAGCGGAGAGATGAAAGATTCGCTTCCTGGTGGACGGCGGGATTTTCAAACGAAACGGATAACTCAAACGCGGTGGTTGTTCCGTACCAAAAGACGGCCGTGGCGTTTTCATTCGTGTCCCAGACAACCTTCGCCGAGGTCGCGGTAACGCTTGAAGAAATACCGGAAACATTCGGTGCGAGGGAATCGGTGGTGGTTGCGACGGGGCTTTCTTTGCATGGGCCGAGTTTATCTCCGTGCCTCAAATGGGCGTTTATCGCCGAAGAAGAAACGTTTATCGTTGCTCCTTTGTGGCAAACATCGGTCTTTTTTTCAAGATGAAGCCATCCGAAGAATCCGCCATTGTCTTTGTTGTCATCGCGTTCGTCATTTTTTTTGCCGTCTTCATCGTCATCGTCGTTGTCGTTGTCGCCGCGGTTATCGTCTTTTTTATTATCGTTATCGGTTTTATAAGTTTTTTTGCCGTTGTTTACCGTAAGCTTTGCCGGACGGTTTCCTTTTTCGGTAATCGTCACCTTTTGCGTATCTTTTTTGGTATTTATCGCAAGGTTCGTTGTTGTGGTCGTACTCGCGTTTTTTACGCTTACCGCCACATTGAATTGATTCTTGTGTTCTTTTATTTTTGCAATGATGGTCGCGTCTTGATTGGCGGCGACGCTTATCTGTTCAAGAATTTTATCAATGGCGTTTTGTATGGTTTGCGCGGCGGAAGTATTTCCACCAAGGACAAAGTCCGCTTTTACCCCCTGCAAATAAGCGATGGTGGCGCCGATCCGATTGACGGCATCGGTAACAATTGCGGGCGAAGTCGTGGCTTTTTGATGATACGAAGGAATAGCGGACACCGTACCGGTCGCAATCGCGTCTGCAAGTTCTCTTGTTGTGGTTGAAGTGATGGTCTTTGCATTGAGCGCCGTGAGAAATTCGTTTCCCTGGTCAATTCTTTTCTCCGCGTATTTCAAACGCACTTCGTTTTGGTTTTGCGTCGGCGTCAAGGAAATAACGATTTTTTCTTTCACCACAGAGAGCGGAAACAGCATATCTCCCGGCTTTGCGCTGTCGGCATAAGCAAACGCGATACCGGAAGTGCCGAAAATCACCGCCGCAATCATGGAAAAAGCCAAACTTTTTTGAAGGCGAAGCGAGGTGAAAGGAGAAACGATTTTTTGAAAAAACGGGCTCTTGCAAGGAACGGCAATCCCTTTTTCTATGCGGCTCCACAGCATGTTTTTTTCCTCCGAAGAAAGAGGTTTTGTTTT